>JANNWA010000626.1:0-7233 GCA_031408275.1 Pseudomonadota bacterium | reverse complement strand
GGCAAAGCCGCCGCGCGGCACCGCCTGCGCGATGGTCGGGATCCGCGCCTCGTGCCTGCCGATGCCGGTGTTCAGTATCGTGGCGCCGGCTGCCTCGATGGCCCGCGCCACCGTGAGGATGTCGCCGGTGGTTTGTCCTCCTTCCACGAGTTCCAGGGCGGAGATGCGGTAGATGATGATGAAGTCCTTGCCCACCGCCGCGCGCGTGCGGCGCACCACCTCGACGCCGAAGCGCATGCGGTTTTCCAGGCTGCCGCCCCATTCGTCCTTGCGTTGATTCGTGCGCAGCGCGAGGAACTGGGTGATCAGGTAACCCTCGGACCCCATGATCTCCACGCCGTCGTAGCCTGCTTCCCGCGCAAGCACGGCCGAGCGGGCAAAGGCCTCGATCGTCGTTTCGATCTCTGCGGCGGTCATTTCGCGCGGCGCGATCGGGTTGATCGGCGAGCGGATCGGCGAGGGCGCCACGATGTTCGGATTCTTGCCGTAGCGCCCCGCGTGCAGGACCTGCAGGCAGATGTGCCCGCCCGCTGCGTGCACGGCCTTGGGGATGGGTTTGTGGCGGTCGCGGTCCGCGGCGCTCGCCATTTCCGCGGGATGCGGGCTCAGGTTGCCCGCGCTGTCGGGGGAGAACCCGCCGGTCACGATCAGCGCCGTGCCGCCGGCGGCGCGCTCGGCGTAGAACGCGGCCAGCCTTTCGATGCCGTCGGGCATTTCCTCGAGCCCGGTGTGCATCGATCCCATCATGATGCGGTTGGGGAGCGTGACGAAGCCGAGGTCGAGCGGCTGGAACAGGTGCGGATACGCTTGCATGGACCCTCCGTTGGGGAGGGCAGATTGTATCCGCAGATCAGCGCGCCCGGACCCTTGCGCCGGGGGCGATCCGGCTATTGCCCTGCGCGCTTGCGCTCGATCCTGAGCAGCTTCTGTTTGCGCCCGATTCCCCACGCGTAGCCGCCGAGGCCGCCATCGGTGCGCAGGGCGCGGTGGCAGGGGATCACCAGCGCAACCGGGTTCGCGCCGCACGCGCTGCCCACGGCGCGCACGGCTTTGGGCGCGCCGATCGCAGCGGCGATGTCCTTGTAGGTGCGGGTCTCGCCGCGCGGGATCCGCTGCAGGGCCGCCCAGACGCGCTGCTGGAATACAGTGCCACGGATGTCGAGCGGGAGCCGGCCCAATGTCGCGTCGCCCGACAGGAAACGCAGGACCCGGTGTCTTGCGTCTTTCAGGACGTGCCGGTCCTGCCGCAGGTCGGCTTCGCTGAATTCCGCCGCGAGGCCCTTCACGAGGGGCCCGGCCTTGTCGCCGAGCTTGACCGAGCACAGCCCGCGGTCGGTCGAGGCCAGCAGGATGCAGCCGAGCGGGGACTGGAATGTCGTATAGGCGATCGCCAGTCCACGGCCTTTGGCGCGGTAGGCCTTTGCCGCCATGCCAAGTCCGGCCGCGGCCTTCTCGTAAAAGCGCGAAAGCGACCCGTACCCGGCGCCGAACACCGCGTCGGTGACGCGGCTCCCGCCGGCCAGCGCCCGTTTGGTGTCTTCCAGCCGCAGGGCCTGCTGGTAGTCGCGCGGCGAAAGGCCCAGCACGCGTTTGAAGCTGCGCTGCAGGTGGAACGGGCTCGCGCCCACCGCGTGGCCGAGTTCCTCGAGGGTGGTGCGCTCGCCGCGGCGCGTATCGAGGTAAGCACGGGCCCGGTCGATCAGCGGATTGGTGGTGTCCATGGATGGCAGAGTAGCGAAACCGGTGGGCCAAATCCATCCGCTTCTTGCGCATACCCGGTATGCTTTTGCGCCATGAAACCCATCCTCATCGCCGGCGGCGGCATCGGCGGCATCACGACGGCTCTGTGCCTGCGTGCGCGCGGCGTGCCGTTCGAACTATTCGAGCAGGCGGACGCCTTCCGCGAGGTCGGCGCCGGGATCCAGCTCTCGGCCAACGTCGTGCGCATCCTCGTCAAGCTCGGTCTCGGAGATTCGCTTGCCAGGATCGGCGTGAGACCGGAGGGGCTCGAGGTGCGCTCGTGGCAGAGCGGCGAGCGCATCCTGTGGACGCCCTTGGGCGATGCCGCGGAAAAGCATTTCGGCGCGCCGTACTATCACGCGCACCGGGCGCAGGTTCTCGACGTGCTGGTGCAAGCGCTGGGCCGCGAGAGCATCCATCTCGGCTGCAAGGTAAAGAGCGTCGCCCACGATGGGAAGGGCGCGTCCCTCACGCTGGAAGACGGCTCGACGCACGCTGGCGAAGCCCTCGTGGCCGCCGACGGGATCCATTCGCTGGTGCGCGACCAGTTGTTCGGCAAGGGCGCGCCGCGGTTTTCCGGCAACGTGGCGTGGCGAGGCACGATGCCCGCCGAAGCGGTGCAGGACCTGAAGCTCGACTTCCTGTCCAGCAACTGGTGGGGCCCGGAGCGCAGCCTCGTGCACTACTACATTTCGGCGGGCCGGACGCACAACTGGATCGGCGTTGGGCGCTCCGATGCCCCCTCGCGCGAATCCTGGTCGGCCACCGGCATCGTCGACGACGCGCTGGCCGAGTACGCCGGATGGCACCCGCAGGTGCGCGCGGTGATCGGTGCGACCACGAAACTCTTTCGCATGGCGCTGTACGACCGGGAGCCCCTGTCCACCTGGCACTCCGGCCGGGTGGTGCTGCTGGGCGACGCGGCGCACGCGATGCTGCCCTATCACGCGCAAGGGGCGGCGCAGTCGATCGAGGACGCCTACGTGCTCGCCGGGTGCCTGGCCGAGGCGCCCGGCGCCCCGGAGCGCGCGATCGGGCGTTACGAGCGGATCCGCAAGGAACGCGCCGAGTGGGTGCAGAAGTTTTCACGCGAAGCCGAGGAACTCTTCAATATGTCCGATCCGGCAAGGGTCGCGCGCCGGGATGCCCGGTTGCGCGAGAACCAGCAGAAGTACCCGAGCGGCTTTCCCGAGGGGCAGCAGAAGATCTACGGCTACGACGCGGATGCGGCGCTGGCCGCAGTTCCCCCCACGGTGCCCGCATGATCGCCCGCGTGAACAGCTTCGGGTGCGGTTCCATCGAGGTGATGCGCATCAAGGAGACGCTGGGCGCCGCTTTCCCGCCTGCCCATCTGCTGCCCGACCTGCCTGCGGAGGCGATCGAGCGCAACATGGGCTGGCTCGCACCCGATCACTACGATCCGGTGAAGAAGCGTTTCGTGATGGGCACGCACACGTGGCTCTTGCGCACGCAACGCCATGTGGTCCTCGTAGACACGTGCATCGGCAACCACAAACAGCGTCCGCATTCCCCGGGGTTCCACAACCTCGAGCAGCCGTACCTCGAGCGGCTTGCGCAGGCGGGGTTCAAGCCCGAAGACATCGACTTCGTGCTGTGCACGCACTTGCATGTCGACCATATCGGCTGGAACACGCAGTTGCGCGACGGGCGCTGGGTGCCTACGTTCCCGAAGGCCAAGGTGATCTGCTCCAAGGCGGAGCTGGCCTCGGCAGAGCGCAAGGCCGAGGAGGACCTGCCTGACGACGACCACCGCGCGCAGTGGCTGGACAGCATCCTGCCGGTGCTCGAGGCGGGCCAGCTGCAGGCGGTCGAAGGCATGCATGCGATCGAAGACGGATTGCTGGTGGAGCCGACCCCCGGCCACACGCCGGGCCACGTCGTGCTGCGCGCTGAGTCCGGAGGCGAGCGCATGCTGTTCGGGGGCGATATCTGCCACCATCCGCTGCAGGTGTACTACCCTGACGTGAACAGCCGGTTCTGCGAAGACGCTGCGGGCGCGAGGGCGACGCGACGGCGGATCCTTGCGGACTGCGTGGAAAGCGGGGCGTTGCTAGCCCCCGCGCATTGGGGTCCGCCCCATGCCGGCCGGGTGGGGGTGGCCGGAGATTCGTTTACCCTGAGGTGGCCCCCCGTCTGATCACCACCGGTACCCCGCCCATGCGGCGTTTGGCCATCCACTGGGCGAGCGGCGCATCCATGTAGTCCGCATGGCCCGGAAACCATTTCGCCAGCTCAGTCGCTAGGCGCCGGCCTTCGGCAAAGTCGCCTTGCGCGACCACCCCGATCACCAGGCGCACAGAGGTCATGACCGCCTCGTGCTCGTCGATATGGCAGTCCGCGGCGGGAAAGTCGGTGGTCTTCATCCACTCGCGCTCCTCCCCGAAATGCTTTTCCGCATGCTGCGCGAATTTATCGAGCAATGGCCCGACTTCGACGTCCGGCGCCGACAGGATGGCGTTGACCACCTCGACGAACTCGCGGTGCGTGGCGTCCATCGGCGGATAGCCGAGCAGGTAGCGGTCGGTCCAGGGAAAGGGGGGCGGTGCGGACATGGGGCGCGAGGATACCTCAACCTGCCATCGTGAGGCCGCCCGAGACGCTGATGACCTGCCCCGTGATGTACGCCGCCTCGTCGCTTGCGAGGAACGCGACGATGCCCGGCACGTCTTCGGGCTGTCCTACGCGCTTTAGCGGTATGGCGCGCACCAGCGCATCCATGACTTTCTGGCCCGCCTCGCCCTCGCCCGCAAACCCGCGCAGGATCGGCGTATCGGTCGGGCCCGGACAGACCACGTTTACTGTCACGCCTTTGCGCGCCAGTTCGCGCGCGAGCGTTTTCGAGAACGACAGGATCCCGCCCTTGCAGGCGGAGTAGACCGACTCGCCCGAAGAGCCCACGCGCGCGGCATCCGACGAGATGTTCACCACGCGCCCCCAGCTGCGCTTGGCCATCTGGGGCACAACGATATGGTGCATGTTAAGTGGCCCGCGCAGGTTGATCGCAATGAGTTGCTCCCAGTCGGCCGGATCCATGTCGATGAAGTTCTGGAAGCGGTCCCAGCCCGCGTTGTTCACCAGCACATCGATCTGTCCCGCCGAGTCCACGGCTGCCTTGGCAGCCGCGTAATCGCTGATATCGAATGCGAGGGCCCGCCCGCCGGTCTCGGACGCGACGCGCTGCGCTGCCTCGACATTGCGGTCGGCGACCAGGACTTTCGCGCCGGCCTGGGCAAAACGCCGGCACAGCGCTGCGCCGATCGCGCCGCCGCCGCCAGTGATCAGTGCAACTTTCCCGGACAGTCCTTTCATGATTTCCTTTTGTCGATGACGCGTTTAGCTTTCCCGATCGAGCGCTCGATGGTGCTGATTGGGACGATTTTCACTTCCGCGCTGACACCGATCAGCGACTTGATGTTGTGCGCGAGCTTGGCCGCGGAACCCTGGTCCTGCGAACCCGGTTGGATCTCCACCAGAACCGCGAGGTGATCCAGGGGTCCGGCCTTGGTGAGTTCCAGCACGTAGTGGGGCGAAAGCTCGGGTTGCTTGAGGATCAGTTCCTCGATCTGCGTGGGGAACACGTTCACCCCGCGGATGATCATCATGTCGTCCGATCTTCCGGTGATCTTCTCCATGCGGCGCATGGTGCGCGCCGTGCCGGGCAGCAGCCGCGTCAGGTCACGCGTGCGGTAGCGGATCACGGGCAGCGCTTCCTTGGTGAGCGAGGTGAAGACCAGTTCACCCTTCTCTCCGTCGGGCAGCACCTTTCCCGTGGCCGGGTCGATGACCTCGGGAAGAAAGTGGTCCTCCCAGACCGTCAGGCCGTCCTTGGTCTCGACGCACTCCTGGGCGACGCCCGGCCCCATGACCTCCGACAGCCCGTAGATGTCGATCGCGTCGAGCGACAACCGCTGCTCGATCTGCCGGCGCAGCTCGTTCGTCCACGGCTCCGCGCCGAAGATCCCGATCCGCAGGCCGCATTGCTTCGGGTCGAGGCCCTGCCTGTCCATCTCGTCGGCAATCGCGAGCATGTAGGAAGGCGTCACCATGATGATCTCGGGCTTGAAGTCCGCGATCAGCTGCACCTGCCGCTCGGTCATGCCGCCCGACATCGGTATCGTGACCAGGCCAAGCCGCTCCGACCCGTAGTGCGCGCCGAGGCCCCCGGTGAACAGGCCGTAGCCGTAGGCGACGTGCACCTTGTCGCCGGGGCGTGCGCCCGCGGCGCGGATCGAGCGCGCCATGCAGTGCGACCAGGTGTCGATGTCGCGGGCGGTGTAGCCCACCACCGTCGGCTTTCCCGTGGTCCCGGAAGACGCGTGGATGCGCACCACCCGGTCCATGGGCACGGCGAACATGCCGAACGGGTAGGTTTCGCGCAGGTCGGATTTGGTGGTGAACGGGAACTTCGCCAGGTCCTCCAGTGTTTTCAGGTCCCCGGGCTTCGCGCCGGTGGCGTCGAACTTTTTCCGGTAGTGCGCGACGTTGTCGTAGGCGTGCTGCAACGACCACTTGAGGCGCTCCAGCTGCAGCGCGCGCAGTTCGTCGGCAGACGCCTTCTCGATTGCGTCCAGCGGAAATGTCTTCATGCTCCCTCCACGAGCTGTCCCTTGATGGTGGCCGATTTGCCGCGGAACAGCGCGATCAGCTCGTTCTTCTGGTTGATGACCTTCATGTCGTAGACTCCGGTGCGGCCGCGCAGGGCCTGTTCCGCGCCTTCGGCAGTGAGCAGGTCGCCGAGGAACGCCGGCGCGAGGAACTCTATGGAGCAGCCCGCCGCGACGGCACGCTGGTTGTGGCTGTTGCAGGCGAAGGCGAACGTGCTGTCGGCCAGCGTGAAGATCAGCCCGCCGTGGCACAGGTCATGACCGTTCACCATGTTGGGCGTTACCGCCATTGACAGGCGCGCATACCCCGGCCGGACCTCCTCGATCTTCATGCCCAGCCATTTGGAGGCGTTGTCCTCCCGCCACATTACCTCTGCGGCGGCTTTCGCTAGCGCCAGCTTGTCCATCGCAGCGTGCCCTACCGGCCCGTGAACACGGGCTTGCGCTTCTCGAGGAAGGCGCCCACGCCCTCCCGGTAATCGGGGGATGCGCCGGCTTCGCGCTGCAGGTCGCGTTCGAGGTCGAGTTGCGCGGAAAGGGAGTTCCCGCCGGCCGCGTAGATGGCCTGCTTCATCAGCCCGAGGGCGCGCGTCGGCTGCGTGGCGAGGTGCCGGCACATCGCTACGGCTTCGGGCATCAGCTTGTCGTCGTCGATTGCCTTCCAGATGAGGCCCATGCGCTCGGCCTCCGCGGCGGGCAGCTTCTCGGCAAGCATTGCGAGCGCCATTGCGCGTCCGGTGCCCACGAGGCGCGGCAGGAAATAGGTGCCGCCCGAATCAGGGACCAGGCCGATCTTCGCAAACGCCTGCAGGAACGAGGCCGAACGTGCCGCGAGCACGATGTCGCAAGCAAGTGCTATGTTCGCGCC
>JANNWA010000625.1:0-4567 GCA_031408275.1 Pseudomonadota bacterium | reverse complement strand
GCCGCGGGGGGGGCGTGTACGCCGGGGGCTGGTTGGCTTCATCATTGACCCTGCAATTGTAATGATATATAACAATCCGCCGCAACCTTGGAGGAGGAGAACGGCGTGCAGGTGATCGTGGCGGGCGGAGGCATCGGCGGACTCACCGCCGCGCTGGCATTGCGGCGCCGCGGCATCGACGTCACGGTTTTCGAGGCGGCGCCCGAGATCCGCGCGTTCGGAGTGGGTATCAACCTGCTGCCCCACGCGGTCGGCATGCTGTCGAAGCTCGGGCTGTTCGAAGCGCTCGACGCCACCGCCATCCGCGCCAAGGAGCTCCTGTTCATGAACCGGCACGGCCAGACCATCCTGGCCGATGCGCGCGGCATAGACGCGGGCTACGAGTTCCCCCAGTTTTCGATTCATCGGGGCGAACTGCAGATGATCCTGCTCGCCGCGGCCACCAAAGCGCTCGGGCCCGGCGGCGTGCGCTGTGGGTATCGCCTCGCCTCTTTCGAAACACGCGGCGAGCGCGTGAGCGCCCGGTTCATCGGCCCGGACGGCAGTCCAGCCGGCGCGCATGAGGCCGACGTGCTGATCGGGGCCGACGGGATCCATTCGGCAACGCGCGCGTTCTTCTACCCCGACGAGGGCATGCCCCTCTGGAACGGCATCAAGATGTGGCGCGGCGTGACCGAAGGCGCCCCGTTCCTCGGCGGCCGCAGCCAGGTCTGGGCCGGGTGGCGCAACCAGAAGTTCGTCTGCTACCCGATTTCGCGCAAGCTTGCCGACAGCGGCCGGGCGCTGATCAACTGGATCTGCGACCTCAGGCAGGACGAAACCCAGATGCTGCGCCGTGAGGACTGGAACCGTCCCGGAGAGCTCGCCGACTTCCTGCCGCGCTTCGAAGCCTGGAAATTCCCGTTCCTGGACGTGCCCGCGGTGATCCGGGGCGCATCCAGCGTATTCGAATTCCCCATGGTCGACCGGGACCCCCTGCCGCGCTGGTCGCACGGCCGGATCACGCTGCTCGGCGACGCAGCGCACCCGATGTACCCAATTGGCTCCAACGGCGCGAGCCAGTCGATCCTCGACGCGATTCAGGTCGCCGAGTCCCTCTCTACCGTGCCCGACCCGGTGCAGGCCCTGCAACACTACGAGTCGCTCCGCCTGCCAATGACAGCGGACATCGTGCGAGCCAACCGCAAGCAGGGCCTGGACGCGATCCTCGATCTCGTGGAAGAGCGTGCCCCCGGCGGGTTCAGCGACCTGGGCAATGTCATCCCCAAGGAAGAACTGGCGGCGATCGTCAGCCGCTACAAAGCCATGGCCGGGCACCAGCAGAAGCCGGCGGTCGCGCCAAGATAGAATACGCAGGCACCCAACAAGGAGGAGTCATGACACAAAGAGAAGGCTTCACACGCCGCCAGTTCAATGCCGCGCTCGCTGCGAGCGGAACCCTTGCGGCGCTGTCACCTTTCGGCATCGCACGGGCCCAGGGCAGCAAACTCAAGGTCGGCGTGCTGTTGCCCCGCTCCGGCTTCCAGGGATTCATCGGCCAGTCGTGCCAGAAAGGCGCGGATCTCGCTCCCGGTGTCATCAAGGAGCTGCTCGGCGTCGACATCGAACTCATGAACGCCGACACCGAGACCAACGTCGACACCGCGCGCACGCGCGCCGAGCGCCTGATCCAGGAAGGCGCGCACGTGCTGGTTGGTCCGTTCGACTCCGGCGCCGCCTCCGCGATAGCGCAGGTGGCCGAGCAGCGCGGTGTTCCGTTCGTGATCAACATTGCCGCCGCCCCGCCGATCACCGAGCAGGGCTACAAGTTCGTGTTCCGAAATTTCCCCACCGCGCCCGACCTGGTCAGGAACGGGCTGTCCCTGATCGGTGACCTCTTCCGGGCGACCAATACCGCGCCGCGCACGGCTGTGTTCATGCACGTGAACGACACCTTCGGACAGGCGATGTTCAAGGGCATCAGCGCCACTTTGCCGAACCTAACCAACCTGCCGTTCAAGATCGTCCAGAACATTTCCTACGATCCGGCCGCCAAGGACCTGACGGTCGAGGTTTCCAAGGCGAAAGCCGCGAACGCCGATTTCCTGCTGCTCGTCTGCCGGCTGAACGACTCGATCATCCTGCGCCGCGAGATGATCAAGCAGCGCTGGAACCCGATGGGCATCATCAGCCCCGGCTCGCCCGGCATGTACGAGGAACAGTTCGCCAAGGTCCTCGGCAAGCACGCGGATTACTGCATCTCCAACGCGCCCTGGTTCAACCCGAAGATGAACCTGACGAAGGTCGTCGACGCGGCTTTCAAGAAGCAGAACCCGAAGGAGCAGTTCGTGTTCCACGGCACCAACGTGGCATACACGTTCGAGTCGATCCTGATCGCCGCCGACGCATTCAAGCGCGCGCGCAGTACCGATCCCAAGACGCTCGCCGACGCGATCCGCCAGACCAACATCACCGACCGGGTGGCCCTGGGCGGGCCGATCAAGTTCAACGCCAAGGGCCAGGTAGAGGGCAACCTGTCGGCGTGTGCACAGAACCTCAACGGCCGCCCGACCGTGGTGCTGCCGCTCGAGGCCGCGGAGGCAAAACCGGTCTTCCCCATGCCGGGCTACAAGGCGTAGGACCGGAACAGGGGAACCCTGCGGGCTCCCCCGTACCCCTTCGCTGGCCGCCACCAAGGGGCCGCGTGCCGGCCCTTTTACTGTCATGCCCTCACTGGACCTGATCGCCAACGTCGTCATCGCGGGCCTGCTCACGGGGCTGGTCTACGGCCTCATGGCGCTGGGCCTGTCGGTGATCTTCGGCGTAGTGCGGGTAGTCAACTTCGCGCACGGCGAAATGATGACGATTGCCATGTACGCGGCGGTCGCGCTATTCGGCGCCTTCAAGCTGGACCCGTTCCTGTCGGTGATCCCGGTCGCCATCGTGTTCTTCGGCGTGGGCTATGCAATGCAGGCGGGCCTCATCAACCCGTTCATCACCCGCCCGGAGCACTCGCAGTTCATGCTGCTGGTGGCGGTGGCGATCATCATGGTCAATGTGCTGCTGATGATCTTCGGCCCCAGCGCGCTCAACGTGCAGGTTGAGTACCAGCTGGAATCCTTCGAACTCGGCCCGGTGCTGTTCGACAAGGCCCGCATGTACGCCGCCGGCATGGCGCTCGCGGCCAGTGCCGGCTTGTTCGCCTTCTTCAAGTACACCAATACCGGCAAGGCGATTCGCGCCTGCGCGGACAACAACCACGGTGCAAAAGTCATCGGCCTGAACGTGAAGCACCTCTATGCGCTGACCTTCGGCCTGGGCTCGGCCTGCGTGGGGGTGGCCGGCTGCATGATGATCCTGCTGGTCGACGTCACGCCGACGCTGGGGCCCGGCTATACGCTGCTCGCCTTCGTCATTGTGATCATCGGGGGGCTGGGGTCGATGCCCGGCGCCCTGTTCGGCGGCATCCTGATCGGCGTGTCCGAAGCGCTGGCGGGGCTGTTCTTCGCACCTTCGGCCAAGAGCATGTTCGGCTTCGCCCTGCTGATCCTCGTGCTGCTGTTCCGCCCACAGGGCTTGCTGGGAAGGAAGCAATGAACCAGCGCGCCCGCCTGCTGCTCGGCGGCCTGCTTGCGGTGCTGCTGCTGTTGCCCGCCTTCGCCAGCAACTATGTGCTGTCCGTCGCGACGCTGATCCTGTATTTCGCGTTCACCGGCCAGGCCTGGAACGTGATGATGGGTTTCGCCGGGCAGTTGTCCCTGGGGCATTCCCTTTACGTTGGTGTAGGCGCCTATGTGGCCGCCGCGATGTTCGTCAACCTCGGCATCGCGCCCTGGGCCGGCCTGTGGGTCGCGATCCTCGTCTGCATGGCGCTGGGCGCGGCAATAGGCTTTCTCGCCTTCCGCTTCGGCATCTCGGGCGTGTATTTCGCGCTGCTGACCATCGCGTTTGCCGAGTTCACCCGTATCGGCTTCGACCACATCCAGTGGACCGGCGGGTCCGGCGGCCTGTTCCTCAAGGTTGCGCAACGCGAGCAGATGGACCTGCTCAACTTCCGCGGCCCGCCCGCCATGTACTACTACGCGATCCTCGCGCTGGCGGCGGGTGCGCTCGCCCTGTGCGCCTGGCTGCTGCGGAGCCGCGCCGGCTACTACTGGCAGGCGATCCGCGAGAACGAGGAAGCCGCCCAGGCGCTGGGCATCAACACCTTCCGCTACAAAATGTTCGCGGTTCTAATCAGCTCGGCGATGACCGCGGTGTCCGGCGTGTTCTTCGCCTTCTACTACAACAACCTCTTCCCGGAACAGATCTTCCACATCAGCCGTTCGATCGAGATCATCCTCGGCCCGATCATCGGTGGCATCGGGACGCTGTTCGGTCCGATTCTGGGCGCTTTCGTGCTGACGGTGCTTGCCGACAGCATCACCGAGATCCTCGCGTACTTCGGTGTCGAGGTGCCCGGCATCAAGCAGGTGTTCTACGGCGTAGTGCTGCTGGGGGTGGTGATGTTCCTGCCGCACGGGATCTGGCCCACGCTCGCGAAGAAGATCGGGGTCGCCAAGTAATGGCGATCCACGAAACAGGGGAC
>JANNWA010000624.1:0-5604 GCA_031408275.1 Pseudomonadota bacterium | reverse complement strand
CGAGCTCGCCCAGCGCCTCGCACAGGGCCGTCATCTTGGTCTTCAGCGGGCGCCCCTGCCAGAAGCCGGTGCGGTACTTGATGTCCACGCCATACGCGCTGGTGTCCTGCGAGATCACCAGCAGTTCCTTCACGCCCGACTTCACCAGATTCTCCGCTTCCTGCATGACCTCGCCGATCGGGCGCGAGACGAGGTCGCCGCGCATCGAGGGGATGATGCAGAAGGTGCAGCGGTGGTTGCAGCCCTCCGAAATCTTCAGGTAGGCGTAATGCTTTGGCGTCAACCGGATGCCCTGCGGGGGCACGAGGTCGGTATACGGGTCGTGCAGCCTGGGCAGGTGCTTGTGCACCGCCTTCATCACGCCTTCGGTGTCGTGCGGGCCAGTCACTGCGAGCACGGAAGGATGCGCTTTCTGCACCACGCCTTCCTTCGCCCCCAGGCACCCGGTGACGATCACCTTGCCGTTTTCGGCCAGGGCCTCGCCGATTGCGTCGAGCGACTCTTCAACGGCCGAATCGATGAAGCCACAGGTATTGACCACGACGATGTCGGCGCCGGCGTAGCTCGGCGAGATTGCGTAGCCCTCCGCCCGCAGCTGGGTGAGGATGCGCTCGGAGTCGACCAGCGCCTTGGGGCAGCCCAGGGAGACGAACCCGACCTTCGGGACCGCCTTCCCGGCGGCCCCGGCTCCCCGGAGTGCGGCCATCAGGACTTCTTTTCGGGCGATCCCTGGTCGGGCTTGGCCCCGTTCGGGAATCCGGGAAAAGTGAACCCGGTGAACATGTTGCGCGACTGGCTGGCCATCTGCTCCTGCAACTGCGCGAACATCTTCTGGCTCTGGTCCATGTAGGTCTGCATCAGGCCCTGCATCGCCGGGCCCTGCATGTTCATGAACTGGGTCCACATTTCGGTGGGCGCCTGCGCGCTGCCGCCGTAGAGCTTGGTCGACTGGTCCTGGAGCGACTTCTGCATCTCCTGGAACGCGTGGATGTTCTTCTCGAGGTACCCGCCCATCATGCCCTGCATCGCGTTGCCGTACGTGCGGATCATCTGCGAGAGCGCATCCGAGGTGAACATCGGCGAACCGCCGGACTCCTCCTCGAGGATGATCTGCAGGAGGATCTGGCGCGTGAGGTCCTCGCCGGTCTTCGCGTCGACCGCCTGGAACTCCTCCTGCTTGAGCACCATCTGCTTCACGTCGACCAGCGTGATGTAGCTGGACGTCTTGGTGTCGTACAACCTGCGGTTCGGGTACTTCTTGATCAGTCGGACCTGGTTTTCCATGCTTGCTCCCTTGACTACATCAGTACATGTGTTGGCCGCCGTTGATCGAAATGTTGGCGCCGGTGACGAACGCCGCCTCTTCCGAGCAAAGGTAGATGATCAGGCCGGCGACCTCGTCGGGCTTGCCCAGGCGCCCCAGCGGGATCTGCGGCAGGATCTTGGAGTCGAGGATCTCCTTCGGGATCGCGGTCACCATCTTGGTGCCGATGTAGCCCGGGGAGATCGTGTTGATCGTCACGCCCTTGCGCGCGACCTCGAGCGCAAGCGCCTTGGTGAAGCCGTGGATGCCGGCCTTGGCGGCGGAGTAGTTCGTCTGGCCGAACGCCCCCTTCTGGCCGTTGACGGAGGACACGTTGATCACGCGGCCCCAGTTGCGCTCCACCATGCCGTCCATGACCTGCTTGGTCATGTTGAAGCACGAATCGAGGTTGGTGTGCATCACCGCGTCCCAGTCGGCCTTCGACATCTTCTTGAAGGTCATGTCGCGCGTGATGCCGGCGTTGTTCACGAGGATGTCGATGGCGCCGATTTCCTTCTGGATCATGGCCACCTTGGCGGCCGTGTCGTCGAAGTCCGCGACGTCCACGGGGTAGGCGCCGAAGTTGTAACCCTTGCCCTTCATCTCGTCGATCCAGCCCTTCCATTTCGTGTTCGACGGCGAATACGTCACCACCACCTTGTAGCCGGCGTCGGCCATCTTGGTCGAAATCGACTCGCCCAGGCCGCCCATGCCGCCCGTCACCACCGCAATCTTTTGCTGCGCCATTTTATGTCTCCTGTCCCGAAAATCTGCCCGACCGTCAGTTCCGCAGTCGCGTCCGCACTTACGTCATGTACATCCCGCCATTGATGGCGATGTTCGCGCCCGTAATATACCCGGCTTCCTCTGAGGTCAGGAAGGCCACGAGGGCCGCGATTTCCGCCGGCTGGGCGAGCCGCCCGATGGGGATGCCCGCGATCAGCTTGTCGAGGACGTCCTTGCGGATCGACTTCACCATGTCGGTTTCGACGTAGCCGGGCGAGACCGAATTCACGGTCACCCCCTTGCGGATCACCTCCTGCGCGAGTGCCTTCGCGAAACCGTGCACCCCGGCCTTGGCGGCCGAATAGTTGGTCTGCCCGAACTGGCCCTTCTGGCCGTTGACCGAGGACATGTTCACCACCCGGCCCCAGCCGCGCTCGGTCATGCCGTCGATCACGTTCTTGGTGACGTTGAAGACGCTGTTGAGGTTGGAGTTGATCACCGCCATCCATTCGGACAGCGCCATCTTCTTCAGCATGTTGTCGCGCACGACCCCGGCATTGTTGACGAGGATGTCGACCGGCCCGATTTCCGACTCTACTTTCCTCACCATCGCGGCCGTGGAGTCGAAGTCGGAGACGTCGCCCTCGGCCGAATGCACGTCGAACCCCTCCTTCTTCATGGCCGCCAGCCAGGCATCCTTCTGCGCATACCCGGGCAGGCAGTTGGCCACCACCACGTTGCCGTTCGCCTGCGCGAGCTTCTTGCAGACCGCGGTCCCGATCCCGCCCATTCCGCCGGTGATCAGCGCGACGCGCCGGGTCATGCCCTCTCCACGGCCAGCGCCACGCCCATGCCGCCGCCGATGCAGAGCGACGCGAGGCCCTTCTTGGCGTCGCGCTTCTGCATCTCGTGGAGCAGGGTCACGAGGATGCGGCAGCCTGAGGCGCCGATCGGATGGCCAAGCGCAATCGCGCCGCCGTTCACGTTGACCCTGGAAGTGTCCCAGCCCATCTGCCGGTTGACGGCGATCGCCTGCGCGGCGAAGGCTTCGTTGATCTCCATGAGGTCGAGGTCCTTCGGCTCCCAGCCGGCGCGCGAAAGGCACCGCTTGGAGGCCGGGACCGGGCCCATGCCCATGTACTTCGGGTCGACGCCGGCTGAGGAGAAAGCCTTGATCTTCGCGAGCGGCTTGAGCCCCAGTTCCTTGGCCTTGCGCGCCGAGGTGAGCAGGACCGCGGCCGCGCCGTCGTTGATGCCGGAGGCGTTGCCCGCGGTCACGGTGCCGTCCTTCTTGAAGGCGGGCTTGAGGGCGCCGAGCGACTCGGCGGTGGTGCCTGCGCGCGGATACTCGTCCACGTTGAACACCACCGGGCCCTTGCGGGAGGGAACCTCGACGGAAACGATCTCGTCGCCGAACCGGCCGGCCTTCATCGCGGCCTCGGCCTTCTGCTGGCTGGCCGCAGCAAATTCGTCCTGCTCGGCGCGTGTCACGGCGTACTCTTCCGCCACGTTCTCGGCGGTGACGCCCATGTGGTACTGGTTGTAGACGTCCCACAGGCCGTCGACGATCATGGTGTCGATCATCTTCGCGTCACCCATGCGAAAGCCGTCGCGCGAGCCCGGCAGCACGTGCCCGGACATGCTCATCGACTCCTGGCCGCCCGCGATGACGAAGTCGGAGTCGCCGTTCAGGATCGCCTGGGCGCCGAGCATCGCGGCCTTGAGGCCCGACCCGCACACCTTGTTGATGGTCATCGCCGGGACCATGTGCGGCAGGCCGGCCTTGATGGCCGCCTGGCGCGCCGCGTTCTGTCCGACGCCGGCCGTGAGCACCTGCCCGAGGATGACTTCCGAGATCTGGTCGGCCTTGACGCCGCTCCGCGCGAGCAGCTCGCGGATGACGATTGCGCCCAGGTCCGATGCCTGGACCTTGGCGAGCGAACCGCTGAACTTGCCGATGGCGGTGCGTGCCGCACCGACGATGACGACTTCTTCCATGGTGAACCTCCTGCCAGCCTGTGAGTTGAACTGCTATGCGTTGAACTTCTCTTTGACGTAGCGGCCGGGGGCGGGCTCGATCGCCTTGTGCCGCCGGTTTCCCAATGCCTTCGGTGCCTTCCTCTCCCCGCCCGCGTGGGCAGCGAGCCATCCCGACCAGAGCGGCCACCAGCTGCCGGGGCGCTCCTCCGCCTGCGCCAGCCACTGCCCCGGGTCCGCAGGATACCGGCTGCCGGGGGCGTCGGGTGACGCCCAGTAGCTGCGCTTTTTCTTTGCCGGAGGATTCACCACCCCGGCGATGTGGCCGCTGGCGCCCAGCACGAACCGCGTGTCGCCTCCCAGCAGGCCCACCGTGCGGTAGGCGCTCTTCCACGGCACGATGTGGTCCTCGCGGGAGGCCAGCACGAAACTGGGCAGGCCGATCGAGCCCAGATCCACCGGTACACCACAATTCACCACCGCGCCGGGCTCGCGCAGGCCGTTTTCGAGGTAGGTGTTCCTCACGTACCAGCAGTACATCGGCCCGGGCAGGTTGGTGCTGTCGGCGTTCCAGTAGAGCAGGTCGAACGCCACGGGCGACTCGCCCTTGAGGTAGTTGCTGACCACGTACGGCCAGATGAGGTCGTTCGCGCGCAAGGCCGAAAACACGAACGCAAGTTCGGATCCGGGGAGGATGCCGCCGCTGCCGATGGCCTGTTCGCGCAGCTGCGTGCCCTGCTCGTCGACAAGGCAGCCGATCTGCCCGGTGTCGGCGAAATCGAGCATGGTGGTGAGGTAAGTCGCGCTTGCGACGAGGTCTTCGCCCTTCGCCTTGAGCACCGCGAGCGCCGCCCCGACCAGCGTGCCGCCGACGCAGAATCCGAGCGCGTTGACCTTGTCGCTGCCGGCGACCTCCTGCGCCACGCGCAGCGCCTCGATCACGCCCGTCTCGACATAGTCGTCCCAGGTCAGGTGGCCGAGGTCGGCTTTCACGTTGCGCCACGAAACCATGAATACGGTGTTGCCCTCGCCGACTGCGTAGGCGACGTAGGAATTCTCCGGCTGCAGGTCGAGGATGTAGAACTTGTTGATGCACGGCGGCACCATCACCAGCGGCCGTTTCGCAACCTTCGGCGTGGTCGGCGAATACTGGATCAGCTGGAACAATTCATTTTCGTAAACCACCGCGCCGGGCGTGGTGGCGAGGTTGCGTCCGACCTCGAAGGCCGATTCGTCGGTCTGGCTGATGTGGCCCTTGCCCGCATCGGAGATCAGGTTCGCGATCCCCCGGGCAATGCTTTCGCCCTGGGTCTCGATGGCCTTCTTCATGGCCTCGGGATTGGTGGCGGGAAAATTCGCCGGGCAGCCCGCGTCTATCAACTGCCGCACCGCGAACCGAAGCTTGTCCTTGGCGTGCGGCTCCGCCGCCACGGATTCGACCAGTTCGCCGAGGTAACCCGAGGCCAGCAGGTACGACTGCTTCAGGTAATCGTAGTAGGGGATGTCGCGCCACTCGGCGGCGAGGAACCGCTTGTCCCCCGCAGCCGGCGAGGCCGTCGGGGGCGCGGGCGGCGCGCCCGCGTCGCGCGCCATGAGGT
>JANNWA010000623.1:0-3934 GCA_031408275.1 Pseudomonadota bacterium | reverse complement strand
TCTTGAGATCGACGACGATGGCGCGCTTGCTGCGGTTGGTGGTCAGGTACAGGTGCCCCATCGCGGGGTGGGCCATCGGCCCCGAGTAGCGCATCACATCGCCGTCGGGCGACTCCACCTTGATCACGTCCGCGCCGAAATCGCCGAGGAGCTGCGTGGCGTACGGCCCCATCACCACGCTGGTCAGGTCGAGGACGCGGATTCCCTCCAGAGGTCCGGCCATGAGGCTCAGTCCGCCATGGGGTTAGTCCGCCTTCGCGCCGGAGAGCTTCACCACCTTGCCCCACTTGGCGTAGTCGGTGCGCAGGAACGCCGTGAATTCCTCGGGCGAAAGGGTCCACGTGTCGTAAGCCTGTGCGCGGATGCGCTCGCTCACCGCGTACATCGTCATGCCGAACAGGCCCGGCTCGCCGAGCTTGTCGGTGATGTGCTTCGGGATGTCGTCGTCTTCCTCGGCCTGCGGCTCGGCGGGGATCAGCACCTCGCGCACGAAGCGCCGCACGGCGTCGACCATTTGTTCCACGCCGGTGTCATCACTGCGGGAGTTGCCGGATTGCTGCATTCGTTTCGCTCCTTGCGCACCTTTTGCGGGGTCGAATGTACCGCGATTCCTCGCCGCAGTGGCACAGCGATTGCTTTGTTGTCCCCCATGGAAACCCCCTCTACTTGCTGCTACTGCGGCGTCGGCTGCGGCGTCCTGATCCAGACCGAAGCCGGCAAGATCACGGGCGTACGCGGCGACCCCGCGCACCCCGCCAATTTCGGGCGTTTGTGCACCAAAGGGGCCACGCTGCACTTGTCTGCGACGCAGGCCAACCGCGCCCTGCACCCGGAACTGCGCAAAACCAAGGCGGAAAAGCGCCAAAAGGCTTCCTGGGATGAGGCAATCACCCACGCGGCAGCCAAATTTGCCGAAACGATCGAGAAACACGGCCCGGACTCGGTCGCTTTCTACATCTCCGGCCAGCTGCTGACCGAGGACTATTACGTCTTCAACAAGCTGGCCAAGGGGCTGGTCGGCACCAACAACGTCGACACGAACTCGCGCCTGTGCATGTCCTCTGCCGTCGCCGGCTACAAGAAGTCCCTCGGCGCCGACGCACCGCCGGCGTGCTACGAGGACATCGACACCGCCACGACGCTCTTCATCGCCGGGTCGAACACCGCCTTCGCCCACCCGATCGTGTTTCGCCGCATCGAGGACGCCAAGGCCAGTAACCCGCATCTCAAGATCGTCGTCGTCGACCCGCGCCGCACGGTGACGGCCGAGGCCGCCGACCTGCACCTGGCGATCCGGCCGGGCACGGACATCGCGCTGTTCAACGCCATGCTGCACGTGATCCTGGCGGAGGAACTCATCGACGAGGAGTACATCGACGCCTATACCGAGGGCTTCGGGGCGCTGGCCCGGCTGGTCGCCGAGTGCACCCCCGAAAAGGCCGTCGCAATCTGCGACGTCCCCGCCAAGGACATCGCCCAGGCCGCGCACCTGTTCGCAAGGTCGCGCTCCACGCTGTCAATGTACTGCCAGGGCCTCAACCAGAGCAGCGAAGGTACGCTCAAGAACTCCGCGCTCATCAACCTGCACCTCGCCACCGGGCAGATCGGGCGGCCGGGGGCGGGGCCGTTCTCGCTCACCGGGCAGCCCAACGCCATGGGCGGGCGCGAAGTGGGCGGCATGGCCAACCTGCTCTCGGCGCACCGGGACCTTGCCAACCCGGTCCACCGCGCCGAGGTGGCGGCACTCTGGGGTATACCTTCGGTCCCAGCGAAGCCGGGCAAGACTGCGGTGGAACTCTTCGAAGCCATCCACTCGGGCGAAATCAAGGCCGTGTGGATCGCCTGCACCAACCCCGCGCAATCCATGCCCGACGCCGGCCGCGTACGCGAAGCGCTGCAGAAATGCGAGTTCGTCGTCGTGCAGGAAGCCTTCACCAACACCGACACCGTGCCATATGCGGACCTGCTGCTACCCGCCACCACCTGGGGCGAGAAGGACGGCACGGTCACCAACTCCGAGCGGCGCATCTCTCGCGTGCGGCCGGCAGTCGAGGCGCCCGGTGAGGCGCGCCACGACTGGAGGATCGCCACCGAGTTCGCGCGCTCGCTGGCCACGGCGATGGACAGGAAGTCCCTCGGCAAGCAACTGTTTCCCTACACGATGCCGCAGGAAGTCTACGACGAGCATCGCGAGACCACGCGCGGACGCGACCTCGACATCACGGGGTTGTCGTACTCGGTGCTCGAGGCACGCGGGCCGCAGCAATGGCCGTTTGCGGAAAGCGCCAAAGCAGGCACGACGCGGCTGTACGAGGACGGGCAGTTCCCCACGCCTTCGGGGCGTGCGCAGTTTGTAGTCACAAAATACTCGGGCGTGGCGGAACAGGTGTCGGACGCCTACCCGCTGCGGTTGAACACCGGGCGGCTGCGCGACCACTGGCACGGCATGAGCCGAACCGGGCGCGTCGCGCAGCTCTTCAACCATGTGGGAGAGGCGGAGCTTTCGCTGCACCCGGCGGAGATGCTGGCGCGATCGCTCGAGGACGGCAACCTCGTGCGCATCGCAAGCGCCCGCGGCGACGCGGTGCTGCGCGTGCGCGGGTCGACCGAACTGCGCCGCGGCTGCGCCTTCGTCCCCATGCACTGGGGCAGCCAGTTCATGGCCGGCGCCGGGGTAAACGCGCTGACCTCGAGCGCGGTGGATCCGTTTTCCAGGCAGCCCGAGCTCAAGCACGCGGCGGTCAGCGTCGAACGCTTCGTGCCCGGGTGGCGCGCGATCTACCTGCGGCACTGCGTGGACGCCGACGCCGCTGCGGCGCTCGCCGCCGACATCGCTCCGCTGCTCGCGCAGGTGGCGTTTGCATCGAGTACGCTCGCCGGCCGCGGCGCGCCGCTGGTGCGGCTCGAACTCGCGCATACCGCGTGGCCCGATCGCGCGCTGATCGGCAGGCTCGACGAACTGTTCGGTCTCGCGAACGAGGCCGAACTGATGCTCTACCGGGATGCCAGGCGCGGCGTGGAAAAGCGCGCGCTGTTCGAGGCCGACCTGCTGGTGGCGGTGCGCTTCGAGAACGAACTCCAGTCGGCCGGCTGGGTGCAGGAGGCCATGCTGGCCGATGGGTCGTCAAACGCATCAGGCGCCGGGCTGCGCGTCGCCTTGTTCGCGCCGCTCTCCGCGCGGCCCGGCGGCTTCGCGCCGCGCGGCAGGATCGTATGCAGTTGCCTGGATGTGGCCGAGCAGCCGATCAAGGAGATGCTGGGGCGCGGATCGTCGTTGGCCGACGTGCAGGCCAGGCTGAAGTGCGGCACCTCGTGCGGCTCCTGCGTGCCCGAACTCAAGCGCCTTGCGGCGCACACCCCGGCAGCCGCGCGAGCAGCCTAAAACTGCAGGAAGACTTCGCCGTTCTCGACTTTGACGGGGAAGGTCCTGGTGCAGCCGGTGTCGGGGGCGACGACGTTGCCGTCGGCGAGGCTGATGCTCTGGTTGTGCAGCGGGCAGGCGACGGAGCGGCCGTAGACGATGCCCTGCGACAACGGCCCGCCCTTGTGGGGACACTTGTCGTGCAGGGCGAAGATCTCGTCCTCGGCATTGCGGAACACGGCGATGTTGCAGGCGGTGCTCTTCACCACGCGCGCGCCCAGCTTGGGGATGTCCTCCACGCGGCACACTCGGCTCCACTCGACCGCGGCGATGGTTTCCATTTTCATGCGGTCTCCAGGATCTTGTACTCCTGCGCCTCGGCCCCCTTGATACGCTCCTTCCAGGGATCGGGCTCGCCTTCGAGCGCAAACCGCAGCCGCGCGTAAAGCTCCTTGCGATTGGCGGCGTCCTCGACCACGCGCTGCTTGATGTAGTCGAGTCCCATGCGCGCGACGTAATGCACCGTGCGGTCCAGATACCTCGCCTCCTCGCGGTAGAGCTGCAGGAAGGCGC
>JANNWA010000622.1:0-7140 GCA_031408275.1 Pseudomonadota bacterium | reverse complement strand
GGCGAGGATGTCGCGGTCGAACCCCACGTGCGGGCCGACGGGCATCATCGCCTCGGGCCCTTTCATCTCGCCGGTCGGAAGGCCGTCCTCCCCGAGCGGGATCCCGGGGTGGTCGACGCCCTTGCGCAGCAGCCCGGCGAGTTCCAGCGCCTTGCTGTTCACGTTCATGATGTGGCCGCTGGCGTGTAGCACACCGATGGCGCGGGTAGTGGAGACCCGGTCGAGGTCGTGGCGGGTGCAGCGTCGGCTGCCGTAGTAGATCGGGTCAAGCGACCACCCGGCGATCGGCGCCCTGGCGTCCGGGAGTTTTTCGCCCGCTTGCTTGAGGCGCTCGACCACCGCATCGAGCGAGCCCACGCCCGGCCATACCCGGCCGTCGGGGTCCGTGCGGTCGAAATAGCCGACATAGGCGTACCTCCAGAACGTGCCCTCCATCGTATGGCTGTGGCCTTCGACGAGGCCGGGCATGAGGATCTTGTCGGCGAAGCGGGTATCGAGCGTGTGTTCGCCCCAGCCTTGCAACTCGTCGAGTGCGCCCGCACCCAGGATCCGGCCGTCACGGACCGCGACGTGCGTGGCCTCCGGACGGGCGGGGTTCATCGTCAGGACGCGTTTGGCGGAGTAGATGGTCGTCATCGTGGCGGATTTTCCCTACGAAAATTAACCTGATTTCTTAACTTTTATATATATAGATCAAGTACTGGAGCGGGTATCCAGCCAGTTTGCGTCTCTGTACCAGTACATTTATCGGCATGGCGCCTGCGGTCGGCGAATGCAGGACACAAGGATGCCACAAGCAGCGGTTGCGTGGCATCCTCGCGCCGGCTTTCCGGTATCGTTGCTTTCGGCACGGACGTAGAATTCGCTCACCCGTGGCGCCACACAACCAAAGGAGACACCGCTAATGAGCCAGCCTTCCCCCAGAGAAGAGCGCCTGCTGCCTGCGGAAACGGCCATGTTTGCGTCCCCCATCCCGGCGCAAAGCGTGTCTAGCGACGAGTTCATGCCGCTGCCGCAGACGCCGAAACAGCGGGAGTACGAGTCGCGTGTGAAGGACCTGGGCATGTCCATGGCGAAGCGCCAGGGGATGAGCAGGCGCGCCTTCTTCAAGACCGCCTCGGGAATGGCGGCGGCATTCGTGGCGATGAACGATACCTACGGGCCGATCTTCGGCGTGTCGCGCGCGGAGGCGGCGACCCCCGAAAAAGCCGACGAACGGGCGAAGCGGTATTCGAAGCAGTTCATCATGGACATGCACACCCATTACCTGCGCCCGGGCACGAAGATCATGACCTTCGTCAACCAGAGGAACGCCGTGGGCAAGGCGGGCTGGAACGCGGCACTGGGGGAGAAGGAGCAGACCATCGAGGACCTGATGTTCCAGAACTACATCAAGGAGATCTACCTCGATTCGGACACCAAGGTGGCCTGCATCAGCGGCGCGCCCTCGGAGAAGCCCGAAGACTGGTTCCTCACCAACAAAATGAAGGCCGATACGCGCGCCAACGTCAACGCCATTGCCGGGTCCCGGCGCATGCTTGCCCACGCGATCTTCACGCCTGGCTACGACGGATGGATGGAGCAGATCGACAATGACATCGCCACGCTCAGGCCCGATTCGATGAAGGGCTACACCGTGGGTGACAACACGAACAAGGACCTGTCGAAGCACCCCTGGCTGCTCGATGACGAGAAGCTCGTGTATCCCGCCTACGAAAAGTTCCTCAAGGCCGGGCTGAAGAATGTGTGCATCCACAAGGGCCTGTTCAGCCCGGCGCTGGAGAAGCAGTTTCCCCACCTGTTGCGCCATGCGATGGTGGACGACGTCGGCAAGGCCGCGAAAGACTGGCCGCAGCTCAACTTCGTCATCTATCACGGCGCCTACCGCCTCGGGCCGGTGAAGGACGCCTGGTCGCAGTTCGAGCGGACCGGGCGGGTCGACTGGGTGTCCGACCTGGCCGACGTACCCGCCAGGCACGGCGTGAAGAACGTGTATGCGGATGTGGGGCAATTGTTCGCGCAGACCACGATCGCCGAGCCGCGCCTGTCGGCGGCGATGATGGGCATCCTGATCAAGGGCCTGGGCGCCGACCATGTGTGCTGGGGCACGGACGCCATCTGGACCGGCGCTCCACAGTGGCAGATTGAGGCCCTGCGCCGGCTGGAGATCCCCGAAGACATGCGGAAGAAGTACGGCTTCAAGCCGCTCGGCCCGGCGGACGGCCCGGTCAAGAACGCGATCTTCGGCGCAAACAACGCGCGCCTGTACAACTACAAGGCGCAGCAGCGCGCCGAACTCCAGCACGACCAGCTGGCGAGCTACAAGGCGCTCTACGAGAAACACGGCGAGGGTCGGACCAACCTCGCCTACGGGTACATCGCGAAAAAAGCGTAGGAGCCTGCCAAGGCGGTGGCTGCGGGGGACATTCCCCCGGCCGACGGGTCAACGACCGGCGTTTCTCCGCAGCATTTCGGCGACCATGGCCTCGAACTGCTGCTGCGTTTGCTTGCGCATCGCACTGGTGCCGAGGAGCGGCGGCAGCCAGAAGTCGATTTCGCCGTCGGCGCGATACCGGATATCCACGCCGCCATTCGTGGGGCGCAGCTCGGACACGCTGGTCATCCTGGATATCTTGCCCGACAGCGCGGTTGCTTCGATGCGTGACATCGGATGCAGCGTGATCCGCCGCACCGATTCGAAATCGAAGCCGAAAGGTCCCCAGTTCGCCGTGCCCTTCTGGGTGACTCGCAACAGGTTCCTTCCCTCGCTCACCGCGGCACTGGCGCTCAGGTTCGGGATGAAGCGCGCCATCTGATCGAAGTCCGTCAGCACCGCCCAGGCTATCGCCACCGGCACCGGGACGACTACCTGCATCTCGATGGACACTTTGTCGCCATCCCTGTTCACGGTGACGGCGGGAGCCGGGGCCGGCGGGATCTCTCCTGCTGCTTCGGGCAAGGAGCCGAGCGCGAGGAACGCGGACAGGCAGAAGAAGGCGAATCGGGTCCGCATGTCGCTGGTATGCGTCCTTCCGGGCTAGCGCGCGGACATCGCTACGGCGCCACCGGGCTTCTGGCCCACTGGCGCACGGGCGGCATCCCGCATGCAGGCTAGCGACCGTTGGGCGATCCCCGAAGCGACGTTGCAGCCCGGGGACAGGATGAAATTGCGCGTGCCGCCCGCCTGGGCGAGTGCATCCGCGACTTCGGCGCGGATCTCGGGCAGCGAGCGTTCCTGCAGCCGGGATTCGTCGATGCCACCCATGAGGCACTTGCCCGTGAGCTTGCGCACTGCGGCGATCGAGGGATTGCCGGCAAGCCGATCCGACCAGCTCAACACTTCGCACGGGTAGTCGAGGATGCGGCTGAGGTCCAGGGGATTGCCGTGCGCGTGGACGATGCGAACCAGTCCCTCCATTGCGCCGAGCAAACGCAGGTCGTAGGGCCGGTGAAAAGCGCGGAACTCCGCATCGCTGATGCCGCGCGAGGTGGGCGCAAGGATGCAGGCGTTGGTTGCGTACAGGATGCCGTCCACGCCGATCTTGCGTACTTCCGCGAGGTAGTCGGTGAACGTGTCCGTCAATGCCCCGAGCATCGCGGCCGCTTCGTCCGGATGGCTGCGGATGAGCGGCGCCTTCGAAAAGCCCACCGCAAACAGCAGCGAAAAGAAGGGCTCGAACAGCGTGTCGATGAGCGGGATTGCGGGTCCGAGCCTTGCGCGCATGATCCGCAGGCACTCGAGCTGCTCGGCGAAGATCCGCTCCGACATCGGCTGCCGCGCGAAGCGCAGCATGTCGGCGGGCGATTCGATCGTCTCGACGCCGGGAGGAGGCGCGAGGCGATAGTCGTTCATGACCTTGCACAGGTCCCAGTCGCAGGCCTCCTGGAACGCGAGCTGGCGGCGGGCATTCTCCCCGCCGTCCACGGCGTCGGTGGCGAAATTGCACCATGCGACGGTGGGTGGGTAATCCACGGGTTCGCCGCGTACCGCGGCCAGGAATCGCTGCTTCTTGTTCATGTGCGCCGGATCATACCGGAGGCTTCATGCGTATTGCCCGGCGACCCAGCCGGAGGACCACGCCCACTGGAAGTTGTAGCCGCCCAGCCACCCCGTCACGTCCACGACTTCCCCGATGAAGTACAGGCCCGGCACCGCCACCGACTCCATGGTCTTGGAGGACAGCCCGGCCGTATCGATGCCGCCGAGCGTCACTTCGGCCTTTGCGTAGCCCAGGGTGCCCGAGGGCGAGAGCGTCCAGGCCTTGAGCGCGCTGCCGGCCGCTTCGATTTCCTTGTTGGACATTTCATTGGCCGGCCGCTCCCAGCCGTGCAGCGCGCACCACTCCTGCGCAAAGCGCCGCGGCAGCCTTTCGGCCAGCAGCGTGGCGAGCAGCGCCTTCGAATGCCGGTGTTCCGCCAGCCAGGCGCGCGTATCGCCGCCAGGGAGAAGGTCTACCTCGATTGGGCGCTTCGGGTCCGCCTGGGCCTGCCAATAGCTGGAGATCTGCAGGATCGCCGGGCCCGAGAGCCCGCGGTGCGTCACCAGCATGCTTTCCCTGAATTCGGGTTCTCGCGGGACGCAACGCGTCGCCGTATCGATCGACAGGCCGGACAGGGTCTTCAGTCGTTCGAGCACCTCGGGCGGGAGGGCCAGGGGCACCAGCGCGGGTTTGGGTGGCACGATGGCGAGCCCGAACTGCTCCGCGACCTTGTAGCCGAAGGGCGTGGCGCCGATCTGCGGCAGGGCGAGGCCGCCGGTAGCGACGACGAGAGAATCGCACTCGAACGCTCCCTGATCGGTTGCGACGCTGTATCGGAGCCCGCCGGTGCCGGGGCGTGCCACGGACTGCACCGCGCACGGGTGCGCCCAGCGCACGCCGGCATCGTCGCAAGCCGAGCGCAGCATGTCGATGATGTCGTTGGCCGTCTCGTCGCAGAAGAGCTGGCCGAGCGTTTTCTCGTGGTAGCGGATCCCCCGGCGCTCGACCATGGAGATAAAATCGCGCTCGGAAAAGCGGGCGAGCGCCGAGCGGCAGAAATGCGGGTTCTGCGAGATGAAGTTGGCCGCGCCGACGCTGCGGTTGGTGAAGTTGCAGCGTCCGCCGCCCGAGATCCGGATGCGTTCGCCGAGCTTGGCGGCATGCTCGATCAGCAATACGCCGCGCCCGCGGGCCGCGGCCTGGGCGGCGCACATCATGCCGGCGGCGCCGGCGCCGATCACGATGACGTCGAAGCGCAAGCGCTCATTCTACGTGCCATTTGAGCGAACCGCCCGGCGGGGGCAGACTGAGGGCCCTGGGCACTGCAACCACATGCGCGAGGCAAAGCCATGTCCCGATCCTGGGACGTTTTCTGCCGGGTAATCGACAACTTCGGCGACGCCGCGGTGTGCTGGCGGCTGGCGCAAGAGCTCGCCGCGGAGCACGGCGGGCGCGTGCGGCTGTGGATCGACGATCTTGCACCGCTGGCCGCGCTCTGCCCGGACGTCGATGCGCGCAAGGCAGGGCAGGTCGTGTCGGGCGTCGAAGTCGTGCGCTCCACTGCCGGCGCGGATTTCGGCGCGCCGGCCGAGATCGCGATCGACGCGTTCGGCGGCGGGCTGCCGGATGCGTACGTCGAATCGATGGCGGCACGAACCCCGCGCCCGGTCTGGATCATCCTGGAGTACCTGAGCGCCGAACCGTGGGTCGTCGAGCATCATGGATTGCCTTCGCCGCATCCGCGCCTCCCCCTCGAGCGCTTCTTCTTCTTTCCCGGCGTAGTGCCCGGAACCGGCGGGGTGTTGCGGGAGAAGGCGTTCGAGGAAAGGCGCGGCGCGTTCCTGGGTTCACCAGCGGCGCTGGAGCGGTTCTGGGCGCAAGCCGGTTTTGCGGTGCCTGCCGCGTCCGCCTTGGTGGTGTCGCTGTTCGGGTATGAGAACCCCTCGGTCGCCGCCTTGCTGCAGGCGTGGTCCGGCGGGTCGCAACCGATCGTCGCGGCGGTGACCGCCGGCCGGCTGCGGCCGGAGGTCAGCGCTTTTTTCGGGATCCCCGAGCCGAGGCCGGGCACGACCGCGCGCAAAGGCAATCTCGAGGCGCGGTTCCTTCCTTTCCTGCCGCAGCCGGCCTATGACCAGTTGCTCTGGGCCTGCGACTGGAATTTCGTGCGTGGGGAGGACTCTTTCGTGCGGGCCCAGTGGGCGCGGCGCCCCTTCGTCTGGCACATCTACCCCCAGTCCGACCAGGCGCATGTCCGTAAACTCGAGGCGTTCCTCGATATTTATGCCAAAGGGCTCGATCTCGAGGCCCGAGCCGCGATTCACCGACTCTGGGTCGCCTGGAATTTGCCTGGCGGCCAGTCGGGCCGGCAGATCCAGGCGGACTGGGATGCCCTGGCAAGTCACCGGGGTGGCCTGCGCCGGCATGCCGAATCCTGGGCGGGGCGGCTGGCCGTCCCGGGCGAACTTGCCGCCAATCTGGCGCAATTCTGCTCGGAACGTTTAAAATAGCGGGTTTGCTTATGTGGAAACCGGGACGCAAATGAAGATCGCACAGGAAATCCGTTCGGGCAACGTGATCATGGTCGGCAATGACCCGCTGGTGGTCCAGAAAGCTGAATTCAGCAAATCCGGCCGCAACGCATCCGTCGTCAAGATGAAACTCAAGAACCTGCTCTCCGGCAGCGCGACCGAAACGGTCTACCGCGCCGACGAGAAGTTCGAACTGGTCCAGCTGGAGCGCAAGGAGGTCACGTACTCGTACTATGCCGAACCTTCGTATGTGTTCATGGACCAGGAGTTCAACCAGTATGAAGTCGACGCCGATGGCATGGGCGAAGCGCTCAACTACCTCGAAGACGGCATGCCGGCCGAGGTGACGCTTTATCAGGGCCGCCCGATCTCGGTGGACATTCCGCAGACGCTGGCGCGCGAGATCATCTCGACCGAGCCGGCCGTGCGCGGCGACACGTCAGGCAAAGTGCTCAAGCCCGCCAAGCTCGCGACCGGCTACGAGATCCGCGTTCCGCTCTTCTGCGACACCGGCGACATGATCGAGATCGACACGCGTACCGGCGAGTACCGGAGCCGCGTCAAGGCCTGACCGGGCACGGCAGGTTCGCGCAAGCTCCCCGCCAATGAGGACGACAACCGTGATCCGAGGG
>JANNWA010000621.1:0-14868 GCA_031408275.1 Pseudomonadota bacterium | reverse complement strand
CCGCTCGCAGGTCGCCACGCCGTCCCACCTGATCAACACCGAGCTGTACGGCGACCTCGTCAAGGCCGGGTTCCGGCGCAGCGGCATCTTCACCTACCGCCCGCACTGCGACAGCTGCCGCGCCTGCGTGCCGGTGCGCATCCCGGTGAGCGAATACGTCCCGGCCCGCGCCCATAAGCGCGCCGCGAAACTGCATGCCGGACTGACCGCGCAGGTCCAGCCGCTCAAGTTCCGGCTCGAGCACTACGCCCTCTACCTGCGCTACCAGTCCAAGCGCCACTCGGGCGGCGGCATGGACAACGACAGTCGCGACCAGTACTCCCACTTCCTGCTGCAGAGCCGGGTCGACACGCGGCTGGTGGAATTCCGCGACCAGGCCCAGCTGGTGATGGTTTCGATCGTCGATTTCCTGCCCGACGGCCTGTCCTCGGTCTACACGTTCTTCGAGCCCGACCGGCGCGGCGCAAGCTTCGGGACCTACAACATCCTGTCCCAGATCGAGGCCTGCAAGGCCCTCGGCCTGCCCTACCTCTACCTCGGCTACTGGATCCGGGAAAGCCCCAAGATGGCTTACAAATCGCGCTTCCTGCCGATCGAGGGCTTCGTGGGTGGGGTATGGCGCAGGCTCGACGAGCGCGACATCGCCTGACCCGCGGCCGCCGGTAAAA
Source organism: Pseudomonadota bacterium (assembly GCA_031408275.1). Lineage (GTDB taxonomy): Bacteria > Pseudomonadota > Gammaproteobacteria > Burkholderiales > SG8-39 > SZAS-79. The sequence goes on along the minus strand of JANNWA010000621.1, from coordinate 14,200 downwards.
TGGCGCCATGATGTATTCCCTCCTGCGGCCGCTGCTGTTTTCCCTCGATCCGGAAACAGCCCATGCCCTCACGCTGAAAAGCGCCGACCTGCTCGGCAGCCTGCTGGGCACCGCAATCCCGGCCAATCCGGTGCGCCTGCTGGGGCTCGAGTTCCCCAACCCTGTCGGCCTCGCGGCGGGCCTGGACAAGAACGCCGAGCATATCGATTCCCTTGCGGCACAGGGATTCGGCTTCATCGAAGTAGGCACGGTCACGCCGCGCCCGCAACCCGGCAACCCGAAGCCGCGCATCTTCCGCCTGCCGCAGGCGAACGCGCTGATCAACCGCTTCGGCTTCAACAACGTGGGCGTCGAAGCGCTGCTGGCCAACGTGGCGCGCACGCGCTGGCGCGGCGTGCTCGGCATCAACATCGGCAAGAATTTCGACACGCCGCTGGAAAAGGCCGCGGACGACTATGTTCACTGCCTCGAGCGCGTGTACGCCGCGGCGAGCTATGTGACCATCAACATCTCTTCGCCCAACACCAAGGGCTTGCGCGGCCTGCAGGGCAAGTCGGAGCTCGACGCGCTGCTCGGCCGGATCGCCACCAGCCGCGAGCGCCTCGCCGACACGCATGGCAAGCGCGTGCCACTGGTGCTCAAGGTTGCGCCCGACCTCGATGGCCCGCAGATAGCGGACATCGCGGCCGCCGTGCGCACGCACCGCATCGACGCGCTGATCGCGACGAATACCACGCTTTCGCGCGAAGGCGTCGAGGGACTGCCGCACGGCGAAGAACAGGGCGGCCTGTCCGGGGCGCCCGTGAAGGCGCGTGCCACGGCCGTGCTTGCTGCGTTCGCGCGGGAACTCGCCGGCGAAGTCCCCCTGATCGGCGCCGGCGGGATCCTGTGCGGCGCCGACGCGGTGGAAAAAATTGATGCCGGCGCGTCGCTCGTGCAGGTCTACACAGGCCTCGTATACCGCGGCCCGGAACTCGTCGCGGAATGCGCTGCGGCGCTGGCCAGGCGATGAAGCGCCCCACCGTCGCCATCATCGACGAGGCGCGCTGCATTGGTTGCACGCTGTGCATCGCGGCCTGCCCGGTGGACGCGATTGCCGGCGCGAGCGGACTGATGCACACCGTCATCGAACAGTACTGCATCGGATGCGACCTGTGCGTGCCCCCCTGCCCGGTCGACTGCATCGAGATGGTCCCGTCGCAGTGTGAGTGGACCGAAGCGGACGCTTCGGCGGCGAAACGCCGCGCGCGGCAACGCAAGGCGCGGCTCGCGGACCTCGCGGCGATCCCGCAGGCACCGGCCGGCGAGCGCCGCGCGACCGTCGACGCCGCGATCGCCCGGGTGCGCGCACGGCGCGCCGCGCGGGGCGGGCCGGCGGCATGAATCCGGCCAAGCGCCACGAGATTTTCACGCGGCTCCTGGCGCAGAACCCTTCGCCCCGCTCGGAGCTCGCCTACGCCTCGCCCTATGAACTGCTGGTGGCCGTGGTCCTGTCGGCGCAGGCGACCGACAAGTCGGTGAACCTCGCGACCGCGAAGCTGTTCCCGGCCGCCCGCACGCCGCGGGAGATGGTCGCGCTGGGCGAAGCGAAAGTCACGGAGTACATCCGCACGATCGGGCTGTTCCGCACCAAGGCGAAGAACGTCGTTGCGCTGTCCCGCCTGCTGCTGAAGGAGCACAGGGGCGAAGTGCCCGCCACCCGCGAGGCGCTTGAAGCGCTCCCCGGCGTGGGCAGGAAGACCGCGAACGTGGTGCTGAACATCGCGTTCGGCCAGCCCACCATCGCGGTCGACACGCACATCTTCCGCGTCTCCAACCGCACAGGCATCGCGCCGGGCAAGGATGTGCTGCAGGTGGAGGAAAAGCTGCTCAAGTTCACCCCGCCCGAATTCACGCTGCACGCCCATCACTGGCTGATCCTGCACGGCCGCTACGTCTGCGTAGCGAGGAAGCCGCGCTGCCCGGACTGCGTGATCCGCGACCTGTGCGAGTTCAAGGCCAAGACGAAGGCCTGACGGAGACTGCGGGCATGTTCAATCCCAGCCGCGAGCAGGTGCGCGACTTCTTCTTCGATACCTGGCGCAAGTACCGTGCGGGAGAACCGCTCGCGGGACTGGAGGGGGTCGCCCTCGACATCGCCCTGCTCCATCCCGAGTACCACCCGGTGTTGGACGATCGGGAGCGCTTTCGCGAGCAGGAATACTTTCCCGAACTGGGCGAAACCAACCCCTTCCTCCACATGAGCCTGCACATGGCGCTGGAGGAACAGCTCTCCATCGACCAGCCCAAGGGGGTGTCCGCCGGCTTTGCGGCCCTCATGTCGCGCACCGGGGACCGGCACGCGGCGTTGCATGAGGCGATCGAATGCCTTGCCGAGATGGTGTGGCGCGCCCAGCGGGATTCGGCCCCGCCGGACCCGGTGGCTTACCTGGACAACCTCGAAAAGCGCGGCCGCAAATGAAACAGGCCCGCGATGCGGGCCTGTCAGGTTTTCATGCCGATGCGCTCAGCGTTGCGTCGCCAGTTTCGAAGGCTGGCTCGCGAACCACGCGGCCAGGTCGTCCATCTCCTGGTTGGACAGCGTCGCGGCGAACCCTTTCATGATCGCGTTGTTGCGCTTGCCGCTCTTGTAGTCGGCCAGGGCCTTCTTCAGGAAATCGGCATGCTGCCCGGCGAGGACCGGAAAGTCCGGCGCGGTCGGCTTGTTTCCGTCGGGGCCGTGGCATGCGGCGCACACTTGCGCTGCCTTGGCCTTGCCCGCTTCGGCGTTGCCCTTCGCAAAGGCGCTGGCGCTGGCCGCGGCGAGGGTCACCGCGGCTGCCGCGGTCATGCAGGCGATCAGGATGCGTTTCACTTTTGCGCCCCCCCGTAATAGGCGGCAAAGTCGGCCATGTCGGCGTCAGTGAGGCCCCGCGCGATACCCCGCATGCTCGGGTGACTACGCTCGCCCGTCTTGTAGGCCTGCAGCGCTTTCACGATGTACGCCGGCTGCTGGCCGGAGATCTTGGGCACGTGGTAGACGTCAGGGTAGGCGGTCCGGTAGCCCTGGACGCCGTGGCATCCGATGCACATGGCGACCTTGGATTTGGCGGCATCTGCGTTGCCTGCCGCGCCCTGGGCGAAGGAGGCCTGGGCAAAAGCCGCCAGGGACGCGCCGGCCAGCAGTGCCACGATCATTCTTGGGTTGCGCATGCGGATTGGATCGCTTTGGTTTTAAAGTCAAAATTCTATCCGAACGCGGCTCCCGCCTCAACCCGCGCGTTCTCGCCGGGTTTTGGCCCCGGTATAATCGGGGTTTACTCGAGGGTCCCCTTCCCATGCGCTTCGCCGGCTCCGCAGAATACGTCTCCACCGAAGACCTCACCCTGGCGGTCAACGCCGCGATCACGCTCGAGCGGCCGCTGCTCATCAAGGGCGAGCCCGGCACCGGCAAGACCATGCTGGCCGTGCAGGTCGCCAAGGCGCTGGGCCTGCCGCTGCTCGAGTGGCACATCAAGTCCACCACCAAGGCGCAACAGGGACTGTACGAGTACGACGCCGTGTCGCGCCTGCGCGACTCGCAGCTCGGCGACCCGCGCGTGCAGGACATCCACAACTACATCGTGAAGGGCATGCTCTGGCAGGCGTTTTCCCGCGACACCCCCTGCGTGCTGCTGATCGACGAGGTCGACAAGGCCGACATCGAGTTCCCGAACGACCTCCTGCGCGAACTCGACCGCATGGAGTTCTATGTGTACGAAACCCGCGAGCTGATCAAGGCGAAAACACGGCCGATCGTGTTCATCACCTCGAACAACGAAAAGGAGCTCCCCGACGCGTTCCTGCGGAGGTGTTTCTTTCACTACATCCGCTTCCCGGAGAAGGAGACGATGGAAAGAATCGTCGACGTCCACTACCCGAAGCTGAAGAAGAACCTGCTGCGCGAGGCGCTGGAGGTGTTCTTCGAGATCCGCGAAGTGCCCGGCCTGAAGAAAAAGCCCTCCACCTCCGAGCTGCTCGACTGGCTGAAGCTCCTCCTGTCGGAGGACATCCCGCCCGAAGCGCTGCGCTCCAAGGACCGCAAGACCATCATCCCGCCCCTGCACGGCGCGCTGCTGAAGAACGAGCAGGACGTGCATTTGTTTGAAAGGCTGGTCTTTATGACGCGTGCGAAGAACAACTAGGAACAGGGGACCCTGGCGGTTCCCCCGTTACCCCCTCTCGTCCTAACGAGGTCATTTTGCTAATCGACTTCTTCTTCAAGCTCAAGAGCCACAAGCTGCCGGTCTCCATCAAGGAGTTCCTGACGCTGCTGGAAGCCCTGCAAAAGGGCGTGATCGGCTCGTCGATCGACGATTTCTACTATCTCGCGCGGACGACGATGGTCAAGGACGAGTCGAACTTCGACAAGTTCGACCGTGCGTTCGCCGAGTTCTGGGAAGGCATCGAGACGATCCCCGGGATCGAGGCGCAGATCCCGCTGGAGTGGCTGCTCAAGCAAGCCGAGCTGACGCTCAGCGAGGAAGAAAAGAAGATGATCGAGGCGCTGGGCGGCTGGGACAAGCTCATGGAGACGCTCAAGAAGCGGCTCGAAGAGCAGAAAGAGCGCCACCAGGGCGGCAACAAGTGGATCGGCACGGGCGGCACCTCGCCCTTCGGGGCCTACGGTTTCAACCCGGAAGGCATCCGCATCGGCCAGAAGGGTTCGCGCAACCGCAGTGCAGTCAAGGTGTGGGACCAGCGCGAGTACCAGAACCTGGACGACTCGGTGGAACTGGGCACGCGCAACATCAAGGTGGCGCTGCGCCGCCTGCGGCGCTTCGCGCGCCAGGGCGCGCCGGACGAGTTCGACCTCGAAAACACGATTTCATCGACCGCGAGGAAGGCCTACCTCGACATCCACATGCGCCCCGAGCGAAGGAACACCGTCAAGGTGCTGCTGCTGCTGGACATCGGCGGCTCGATGGACGACCACGTGAAGCTCTGCCAGGAGATGTTCTCGGCCGCCAAGACCGAGTTCAAGCACCTGGAGTACTTCTACTTCCACAACTGCCTGTACGATTTCGTCTGGAAGGACAACCGCCGCCGCCACGCGGAGCGAACCCGCACCTGGGACCTGCTGCACAAGTACGGGCACGACTACAAGGTCATCTTCGTCGGGGACGCGACCATGAGCCCGTACGAGATCCTGCAGCCCGGCGGATCGATCGAGTACTTCAACGAAGAGGCCGGCGCCGTGTGGCTGAAGCGCGTGACCGACGTCTACCAGAAGTGCGTCTGGCTGAACCCCGAGCCCGAGGAGATCTGGGGCTACCGCCAGTCGGTGCAGGTCATGAAGGAACTCATGGGCGGGCGCATGTTCCCCACCACTATGGGCGGCCTGGAGAAGGCCATGAAAATCCTGACGAAGTAGTTCCCGCCCGGTGCGCCGGGACGGCCTTCAGCCGGCTCCTGCCGGGACTTCATCCTCCGGGCGCGACCGGTACTTGAAATCCTTCACGCCGGGCACCGCGTCGACCACCTCGGCGACGGCAAGCAGGGTGTCCGTGCCGAGTCCGCCCTCCAGGGTCACCTGGCCGTCCTTCGCGGTCACCGCGATCTTCGCATCGCGGGTCAGCGGCGCGATCCGCAGCGCCGCGCGCACGCGCGCCGCAAGCGCGAGGTCTTCGAGCTGCCGGCGCGATTGCGCGGTCTCCGCGAACGCGTTGGACTTGACGAGCCTGGTCACCTCGTCGATGCACTCCTCCACGCTCACGCGCTCGGTGTTGAACACGACGTCGTAATTCTCGGGATCGGTCCACTGCAGGCCGAAGTTGCGGCGCATGATCGCAGTGTGTGACTCGTCGTTGCAATGGATTTCGACGCTCACGGCCGCATCGTCATCGGTATTCAGTCGCGCCATCATGCGGCGCTTGCGCAGCGCCAGCGGAGCGCAGACGCGCACGCAGATCGCATGCGGAACATCGCGCAGCAGGTGCGTTGCGCCCCAGCCGCGCACCACGGCCCCCTGGCCCTGCATGGCCAGGTCGAAGATCTCGTCGGCCGAGAAAATGGCCAGGCTGGTCTTGTCGGCGGTGAGCCGCTCGAGCAACCCCGCGGTGCCGTCGATCAGGCGGATGACGTGGCTCTTGCGCACGCGCATCCGGTCGGCGAGCGGCTCGACGACCTCGTGGTAGAAGATCGGCAGGCCGAGGTTCTGCCCGAGGCCGGACGCGACGTCCTTGCCCAGCGACCCCATCTCGCGCGTAATCGCTATGATCGGCATGCCACCTTCTCCCCAGTCACTGCATCCACCACTACAGCCTACTCCTGCCCGCAGCTACCTGTACATGATCTTCTTGGCCGCCGACGCGATCAGCATCCCGAACGTGGCGATGCCCGCCGCGCCCTCCAGCACCGCGAGTATTCGCGGAACGACCCCGGCCGGCACGAGGTCGCCGTACCCGATGGTCAGGAAGGTGATCCCGCTGAAATAGGTGTGGTCGAACCAGGACGCGCCGGGGACGCCGTTCAGCCAATACTGCAGGGTGCCGAAGAAGAGGATATTGGCGAGCATCGTCAGGGCGAGACGTTCCGGTTTCTCCCCGTAGCCCCAGAGCCAGTTCAGGAACACGGAACCCAGCCAGTGCCAAACGGCTCCGGCGCGCTCGCGCACGGTCTCGTGCTGGCGCGAAAATGCGCGCTCGAACAGGGCGTACCGGTCGTAGGTCCGCTCGAGGTAGGTCAGTTCGCCCGCGTCGGCAAAATGGCCCATCGACATCGCGTTGAGCTTGAGGTTGCGGCAGACCCGCACCAGCGCCGCAGGGCTGGTGTCGTCGCGAAAGCGGATGCTTCGCAGCATGATCTCGCAACTCGTGAACGTCGAGAATTCCAGCCAGCTGCCCTCAATCCTCGCGTCCGAAAAATCGCAATCGCTGAACCTGGCGTTGACGATGTCGCACTTCTGGAAAAACGCGCGCCGGAAATAGCACTCCTCGAAGGCGGTCTGGCTGAGGTTGCACTTGACGAGACTAGCGTTCTTGAAGCCTACGTCGCGGATCGTCGACCAGCGCAGGTTCACGTTCTTGATCGTCACGCCGTCGAGCTGGGTCTGCTCGATGCGGATGCCGCGCAGGTCGAAATAGGTCTTGCCGTCGTGCTCCATGGTGCCGATGGAGCCTTCGCCCGGCTCGCCGCGCAGGAACCGCAGCGCGGCCGCCGTGGTCTCCGGCGTCCAGCGCGATCGCAGGTGGGCTACGCTGTCGTCCATCTCTCAGTTCCCGCTCATTTCGTGAACAGCGCGGACCGCATCGCCCTACCCGAGCACGACGCGGTTGCGGCCTTCAACCTTCGCCGTGCGCAGCGCCGCTTCCGCAGCGGCGAACAGGTCCGCGCCGGCTTTCACGCCGGCCTCGCGCCCCGCGACCCCGATGCTGACGGTGATCGCCCTGCGCGCACCCTGCGCTTCGCGCAGAGCCTTGCGCGCGCCGACCTCGACGTCGCGCCGCAGCCGCTCGGCGACGGCCATCGCCGCCGCGGGCGGCGTGTGCGTCGCGACGATCGCGATCTCCTCGCCACCGTAGCGCACGAGCACGTCCGATTCACGCACCCCGCCGCTGAGGATCCGCCCGATTTCGGTCAAGACCTGGTCACCTACCGCATGGCCGTACGTCTCGTTCACGCCGGCGAAGTGGTCGATGTCCAGCAGCATCACCGATACCGCGAGCCCGTGCCGCTCGGCGCGCACCATCTCCTCGCGCATGCGGCGGTCTAGATAATGCCGGCTGTCCAGCCCCGACAAAGCATCGGTCACGTTGGCCCTGTCCAGGGCGGACATGCGGCGCACGTTGACCACGGTAGCAAGCGACAGGCGCGCAGCCAGCCATGCAAAGCACGCGCCGCACGCGAACAGCACCGGGACCAGCAGGTCGGCGAACGATTCGTGGCGGCCCCAGAAAACGGCGAGGTAAGCGGCATATCCGGCCACGAACAACAGGATCAGGCCCGCCAGGAACCGCCACTGCGAGCGCATCGGGCCGTCCGGGAGTTCGGCGATGAGCTTGCGCGCCGGCGCAAGGGCGGTCACGAGTGTCACCAGGCCGGCCGCCACGAGGACGATGGCCAGCGCGTTCAGCATCGGAATCCGTGTTTCATTTTCTTGCCTGCGCAGTCATGCTCGCATTGTACCTCCGCACCCGCCCCCAGCGACTCGGTGTACGGATGCCAGTACGGCTCAGGCGACATCGCGAAAACGCTGCCCGCGCCTTGGCATTTCCTCGCGCGCTTGCGCAGCAATCGGGCGCAACACGGTCTGCATCACCAGGCGCCCGCGCTCGAGGTAGGAAACGCTTGCGGCTTCGATCATGACGATCCCGCCGTCGGGCCTGAGCATCCGGCGCTCGCGAAAGTCGCTCTGGCCGGGGCCGGCGAGCAGGTAGCGTCTGCGTTCGAGCACGGCGGCGCGATCGTCAGGGTGCACCAGCTGGATCGGCTCAAGGCCGACGAGGGATGCGGGACGCGGCACCCCGAGGATGTCCGCAGCCGCCCGGTTCGCATATTCGATCCGGCCGTCCGATTCCAGCAGCACCCCGTCGGGCGAAAGGTCCACCAGGTAGCGGTAGCGTGCTTCGGCGTCGCGCAAGGCGTCCTCGGCGCGCTTGCGTGCGTCGATGTCGATTACGGTGCCTGCCATGCGCAGCACCCGCCCGCCGGCATCACGGTCCACGACCTGCCCGGATACCGCGGCCCACTTCCAGTCCCCGCAAGCCGTGCGCAGCCGGATTTCGGCGACGAAGGCGGCCGTCTCGCCCTTTACGGACCGGCGCCAGGCCATCAGCACCGCATCACGGTCCATGTCATGGACACGCGCGAGCAGGTCGTCCACGCCACACCATTGCTCTTCGGCCGGTTCTTGCATCAATTGTCCCCAGCCCTTGCTGAGAAAGATCCGGTCGTTCGCCAGGTCCCTGTGCCAGATCGCCAGCGCGCCGGAATTGAGGGCCAGTTCCAGGCGCTCCTTGGCGCCGGCAAGGGCGGCCTGGCCGCGCCTGCCTCCGGTCACGTCGCGACCCACGCCGCGATAGCCGAGAAAGCGGCCGTCCCGGTCCATGCGCGGTTCGCCGGAGATCAGGTGGCACTCCGCTTGCCCGTCCCGCCCGGGGCGACACAGTTCGAATTCGTGGAACGACGCACCTGTCTGCAGGGCCAGGAGGTGCGCCGCAACCGCGGCGTCCGGCACCACTATGCCGGGGATCTCCCAGAACCGCCGGCCATAGGCAAGTTCCGAGCCGAACAGCTTGAGCATCGAGCGGCCGCCAGCGATCCAGCTGATTCGATGCTCGGCGTCGGTCTCCCAGAACCAGTCGGCCGAAAGCGAGGTCAGGCTGCGGAACCGCTCCTCGCTGTCGGCCAGCGCGGCGCTCGCCTTCTCGCGGTCCTCGACGGCGCCGTGGAAAAGGAAAAACACGAATACGCCGACCAGCGCCGCGATCGCCAGCGCGTTGAGTATTGCAAAACCCTGGCCGTGCGCCCCCTGCCCGGCGATCTGCTCGATCGCAAACTCGCTCGCCAGCACCAGACCGACGACGATCGCCAGGTAGACCGTGGCGGAGCGCCGCAAGCCGAACTGCCGGACCCGCTGCGCCAGGCTCTGGAGCGCCTTCATCCCTTCAGCGGCTCGCCGGAGCGGGCGCTGTCCCGCGAGGGAGGCGCCACCTTGGCGACCTCTTCGATGGTGGTCAGCCCGGCCGCGACCTTGAGGGCGCCGCTGAGGCGCAACGGGCGCATGCCTTCCTTCAAGGCGAGCTGGCGGATCTTTGCTTCGTTGCCGCCTTCGGACAAAAGCTCCTTGATCGGCTCCGTGCAGGTCAGCACCTCGTAAATGCCCACCCGCCCCAGGAAACCGGTCATCCGGCACTCGAGGCACCCGACCGGCTTGTAGATCGCCGTCGGGCGGTTGGTCTTCCAGGGCGACACCAGGCCGTCCCACGCCGCGACGTCCTCGACCCGGTTCAGGTCGACCTTCTGCTTGCACGCGGGGCACAGGATGCGCACGAGGCGCTGCGCCATGACGCCGTTGATGGTCGCCACCAACAGATAGGGCGCGACGCCGAGTTCGAGCAGGCGGGTCATCGCCGTCGGGGCGTCGTTCGTGTGCAGCGTGGACAGTACGAGGTGCCCGGTCAATGCCGCCTGCACCGCCATCTCGGCAGTTTCCAGGTCGCGGATCTCGCCGACCATGATGATGTCCGGGTCCTGGCGCATCAGTGCCCGCAGGCCCTCGGCGAAGCCCAGGTCGATGTTCTGCTGAACTTGCATCTGGTTGAAGGTGCCTTCGACCATTTCGATCGGATCCTCCACGGTGCAGACGTTCACTTCCGGGGTGGCCAGGGTCTTCAGCGTCGAGTAGAGCGTGGTGGTCTTGCCCGAGCCCGTGGGGCCGGTGACCAGAACGATCCCGTTCGGGCGCTCGGTCATCTCCTTCCAGCGGCTGTGGTCCTCGACCGAGAACCCCAACTCGCCAAAGTCGCGGACCAGCACCTCCGGATCGAAGATGCGCATGACCAGCTTCTCGCCGAAGGCCGTGGGAAGCGTCGACAGGCGCAGCTCGATCTCCTGCCCGTCGAGCGTGCGCGTCTTGATGCGGCCGTCCTGGGGGCGGCGCTTTTCGACCACGTCCATGCGCCCCAGGATCTTGATGCGGCTCGTCATCGCCGCCTGCACGACCGCGGGGATCTGGTAGACCTGGTGCAGCACGCCGTCGATGCGAAACCGGACGATGCCGAGATCCCTCCGCGGCTCGATGTGGATGTCGCTCGCCCTCTGCTCGAACGCGTACTGCCACAGCCAGTCGACGATGCGCACGATATGGGCGTCGTTGGCGTCGAACTGCTTGTTGGCCGCACCGAGCTCGACCAACTGCTCCAGGTTGCCCAGGCCGGAGCCGGCGGTACCGGCCTTGTTCGCGCCCTTGATCGACTTGGCCAGGTTGTAGAACTCGACCTGGTAGCGGCTGATGTCGACCGGGCTGGCGATCACCCGCCTGACTTCGAGCTTGAGGATTTTCGCGAGTTCGCGCTCCCAGTCCCGCATGTACGGCTCGGCCGTGGCGATCACCGCTTCCTTGGTGTTGACGCTGACCGGCAGCACGTGGAAGCGCGTCGCATAAGCCGAGGACATGACTTCGGTGACGGCGGAGAAATCGATCTTCAGGGGATCGATGTGCAGGTATTCGAGGCCGACACGCTTGGCCATCCACTCGGTCAGGGTTTCGAGCGACAGGAGGCGATGCGGCGCCTGCAGGCTCTTCCACTTCTGGTCCGCGATCATGAGCAGGGGGTGCGAAGCGCCCCGGTAGTAGCGCCGCTCCTTCATCAACTGCTCCGCGGACTCTCGCCCGACCTGCTTGTCCTCGACCAGCCAGTCGAGCAGTTCGGCGAGGCTCAGGCGGTGCTCGGCAATTTTCGGTTCGACCGCAGCCATCCAGGGGCTCCGCAGATTATCCCGCGACTATATCAGTGCTGATGGACGGCGCTCAACGCGCCGGCCCCCCTGCGTACCACCCGTGCGTACAATGGCGCATCCACGCACCCCGGGCCATACCGCCATGATAGCTACCGCACGCCGCAGCGCGCTCGGCGCCGATGTCCGCCTCCGGGAGGTCTGGGCGTGGACCATGTACGACTTCGCCAACTCCGGGTACACCACCGTGGTGATCACGGCGGTCTTCAGCGCCTACTTTGTATCCGTGGTCGCCGCCAAGGCCGCCTGGGCGACCCTGGCCTGGACGGCCGCGCTATCCGTGTCGTACGCCCTCATCATGCTCACCGCGCCGCTCATCGGCGCCTGGGCGGACGCGCACGCGGCGAAGAAGAAGCTCCTCGCCATCAGCACCGTCGGCTGCGTGACCTGCACCGCACTGCTCTGGTTCGCGGGCCCGGACACGCTCGCCGTAACCGTGGTCTTGATCATACTTTCGAACTATTTCTTCGGCTGCGGCGAGAACCTGATCGCCGCCTTCCTGCCCGAACTCGCCGACTCCGAAGCCATGGGCCGCGTTTCGGGCTGGGGATGGAGCATCGGCTACCTCGGCGGGCTGCTGTCGCTCGGCCTGTGCCTCGCCTACATCACCTGGGCCCAGGCGCACGGCTTGCCTGCAACCGCGTTCGTCCCGGCGGCCATGCTCATCACGGCCGCGCTGTTCGCCTTCGTCAGCCTGCCCACATTCCTGCTGTTGCGCGAGCGCGCGCAACCGCGGCCCGCGAAGGCGGGCGCCACGGACGGAGCTTGGGCGCGCGTCATGCGCACGCTCCACGAAGCGCGGAACTATCGTGACCTGCGCCGGTTCCTGCTCTGCGTGGTGTTCTACCAGGCTGGTATCCAGGCGGTCATCGCGCTGGCGGCGATCTATGCGCAGGAGGCGATGAAGTTCACCACGCAGCAGACCATCTTCCTGATCCTCGTGGTCAACGTCACCGCAGCCGCGGGCGCATTTGCGTTCGGCTACGTGCAGGATGCGATCGGACACGTTCGCGCCGTTTCGCTGACCCTGCTGGGCTGGATCGCGATGGTACTGATCGCGGGCCTCGCTGAAAGCGCCGCGGCGTTCTGGCTGGCCGCGAACATCGCGGGACTGTGCATGGGCGCCTCGCAGGCGGCCGGGCGCGCCATCGTGGGGGTCCTCGCGCCTCCGGAGCGGCTGGGCGAGTTCTTCGGGCTGTGGGGACTGGCGGTCAAGCTCGCCTCGATCTTCGGTCCGCTATCGTACGGCCTGATGACCTGGATCTTCGCCGGAGATCACCGTACTGCGATCATGGTTTTGGGAGTGTATTTCATGATCGGCCTGGCCATCCTGCGCGGGGTCGACATGCGGCGCGGAAGGGCGGCCGCACTCGGCGGCTGAGGTATTATTCCGTTCCGCTTTTCCAAACCCACCGAGGAGTTCCAGATGACCATCAAAGTCGGCGACCGCCTGCCGGACGGCAAGCTTTCCGAATCCATCGAATTCGACGCGGCCTGCCCGCTGCCCCCGAAGGAAGTCGGCGTGGCCGAAGCCACCAAGGGCAAGAAGGTCGTGATCTTCGCGCTGCCAGGTGCGTTCACGCCAACCTGCTCGGCCAAGCACGTGCCTGGCTACGTTGCGAACGTCGACAATCTCAAGGGCAAGAAGGTCGACGAAGTGTGGTGCGTGGCGACCAACGACGGCTTCGTCATGGCGGCCTGGGGCCGCGACCAGAAGGCGATCGGAAAAGTGCGCATGCTCGGCGACGGCTCGGCCCTGTGGACCAAGGCGCTCGGCCTGGAACTCGACCTCACGGCACGCGGCATGGGCGTGCGCTCGCAGCGCTACTCGATGCTCGTCGAAGACGGCGTGGTGAAGAGCCTCAACGTCGAGGGCCCCGGCAAGTTCGAGGTCAGCGACGCGGATACGATGCTCAAGCAACTGGGCTAGACGGCACAGCCCGGGGAAAAGGGGCGCCTCGTGCGCCCCTTTGCTTTTGTTACAAGCGGATACAAAACCTTACAGCGTGACGGGCCCTCGATCCCTAGTCTTCCGCATGTAGCCCAACCCCATGGAGACCCAGATGAAGAACGCAAGACTGATCATCGGCGGCCTGATGCTTGCTGCCAGCACGGCGTTGCTCGCCCAGACGCCGCCCGCGCCGGGCGCACCTGACGGCACCAAGGGCGGACCCTACGGAAGGCCTCCAGCGTGCGCCCAAGCGGCTGACCCCGCCAAGTGCGAGGCGCAACGCAAGGAGATGCGCGAAAAGGGCCGCCAGCGGATGAATGAGGCGCGCGAGGCCTGCAAAGGCAGGGAAAAGCCCGAACAGGGCAAGTGCGTAGCCCAGCATATGTGCGCCAAGGCGCAGGACCCCGCCAAGTGCGAGGCCCATGCCAAGGAACACATGGAGCGCCGCCGCGAGACGCGCGAAAAAGGCGGCGAGAAAGGCAACCCGCCAGCCGCCCCGAAGACCTGATCCGCGCCCTAGGGGGCGCCCCGGGCCGCAATCAAGTTTGGCAGCTCAGGCGGAGAGTTCCAGCAGCAACCCGTTGAGGCGCTTGACGAAACCCGCAGGATCCTCGAGCTCGCCGCCTTCGGCGAGCAGGGCCTGTTCGAACAGCAACGCGGCCCAATCCCCGAAGCGCTTTTCCTCGTGCTTCAGGCGCAGCACGATCGGGTGCGAAGGATTGTTCTCCAGGATGGGCGGCGAGTCCGGCGCCTTCTGTCCCGCGGCGCGCA
>JANNWA010000620.1:0-2532 GCA_031408275.1 Pseudomonadota bacterium | reverse complement strand
CTCGGTTTTCCCGGAACGCAATACGTTTGCAATGCCCCTGACAGACGAGAGCGGCTGCGGATAGTAGCTCGACAGCGCCTCGCTTCCTGCCGCGTCGGTCGAGTCCTGGGCGGCCAGATGCACCGTGTCGCCGATCAACCGCGTGACCGCCGAGGAGCGGCCACCGAGCAGACGCAGGGCGCTTGCGGCAATCGCGTCGAACACCGGCTGCACGTCGGTCGGAGATTCGGCGATGACCTTCAGGATTTCCGCCGTCGCGGTCTGCCTTTCCAACGATTCCTTGGTCTCGTTGTACTGGCGCACGTTGCCGATCGCGATCACCGCCTGCGCGGCGAAGGTTTCCACCAGTTCGATCTGCTTGTCGGTAAATGGCGAGACATCCCCGCCGCGCGTGAGCACGATCACGCCGACGACTTCGCCATCGCGCAGCATGGGAACGGCCAGATTCGTCCGGTAAAAGCCCCCCGCGACGATGTCCTCCCGATAGCCAGGCACGGCATTGATATCGGGCGTATGCACCGTGCGTCGTTCCAGCAGCGCCAGGCCGGTGGTCGTATCGCGGCCCGGTCGGATCGGGTTGGCACGCAAGGTTTTCGCGAATTCGCCAGAGGCCCCGGCGCCCCCGGTGCTTACAGCCAACGGGTAGGTGCCGTCCGGGTGCGGCATATACATCCCGCCGGTGGTCGCGCGGCCGAGGTGTATCGCGCTGTCGAGCAACGACTGCAGCACCTTGTTCAGGTCGAAAGTCGAGCGGCTGATCTCCTTGAGGACGTTGCTCGTCGCGGTCTGTTGTTCGAGCGCTTCCTTCGTCTCGTTGAACAGGCGGACGTTCTCGATTGCGATCACGGCCTGGTCGGCGAAGGTCTTGAGCAGGTCCGTCTGGTGCGCGCTGAACTCGCTGGCAACGGAGCGGTTCACGGAAATGACGCCGATCCCCACGCCATCCCGGACCATCGGCACGCTCACTACGCTGCGCACGCCTCGCGTGCGTGCGCCCGCCTTGAAAGCATCCGAATAGCCTGCGGCCGCCTGGATGTCGCCGATCCGGACCGGTGCGCCGCTGAGGATCGCCTTTCCCATATGCCCCTGCCCGGTGATCGGCGCCGGGAAGAGCGAGCGCAATACCTTGTCCGCGGCATTGCCCGAGGACGTGTAGGCCGCGAGTACGAGCTTGTCGCCGGCGCGGCGCGCCACCAGGGCCGCGTCCCCGCCAAGCAGCCGGCGGGCGCTGGCGGCAATGGCGTCGAACACGGGCTGCACGTCGGAGGGCGAACTCGCGATGACCTTGAGGATCTCCGCCGTCGCGGTCTGCTGCTCGCGCGCTTCGCGCAACGCCTCGGCGATCGCGGCCGCGGTCGCCGGTGTCTTGGCCGGGGTCTTTTTCGTGACCGCAGCCTTCTTCCGGGCGACAGGCTTCTTCCGCACGACCGCCTTTGGCCGTGTCTTTGGCCGCGCAATCTTCTCCTTTGCCGGTTTGGCTACCAAGCGTTGGCCTCGTCCGAAGAGGAATTCTCGAACAGCCGCCGGATCTGCGGGTCAGCCACCTTCAACAGTTCAGGATTGGATTGGTAGGCGAGCAGGATGAAAGCGCGATTCGCGTCGATTTCCTCGAGCAGGCGCAGATTTTCTTCGGGCGTCAATTCAATCCTGGCCATGTCAGTCTCCCGCCAGTTGCTGTTTGATCTTGCGCAGGTTCTCATCGTCCATGGACAAGACGACGTCCACGTCCATGGTGACGCGCTGGTAGCCGTGCAGAGTCACCGCCAGGCCCCCGATGAGGACGTAGTCGATCCCGGCGTCAGACAGGGTGGCAAGCAGGTTGTACATGCTCATGGTCGCAGTGTACCCAGTCCGGGATGGCAGTGTTCAAATCGTACCAATCGGGCCGGAAATTTCGTGACATTTGTATCGAAAGGTCAGCTACTGGAGCGGCTCTCCTGTCAGTTCGTATACATTAAAATTAATAATTTCCTCTGTCCGGCCTTGCCCGGCCGGGATTCGCGGCCCTCCCGCTGGTAGAATCCGGGCTCCCTCAAGAGCCCATCCGCCATGTTCCACGCCAACCTGCTTGCCCAGTCCGACCCCGAACTCTGGAACGCCATCCGGCTTGAAAACCGCCGCCAGGAAGACCACGTCGAGCTGATCGCCTCGGAGAACTACGTGAGCCAGGAGGTGATGCTCGCCCAGGGCAGCCAGCTGACCAACAAGTACGCCGAGGGCTATCCCGGCAAGCGCTACTACGGCGGCTGCGAATACGTGGACGTCGCCGAGACCATCGCCATCGAGCGCGCCAAAAAGCTCTTCGGCGCCGACTGGGCCAACGTGCAGCCGCATTCGGGCTCGCAGGCCAACCAGGCGGTCTATCTCGCCACCCTCAAGCCCGGCGATACCGTGATGGGGATGTCGCTCGCGCACGGCGGCCACCTCACGCACGGCTCGCCGGTGAACCTGTCGGGCAAGCTCTACCATTTCGTGTCCTACGGATTAAACGACCGCGAAGAGATCGACTACGACGCGGCCGAGAAGCTGGCG
>JANNWA010000619.1:0-1945 GCA_031408275.1 Pseudomonadota bacterium | reverse complement strand
TTCGACACGCTCATCAGCAGCCGCGCGATGCCGTATGCGACCCAGATCCGCGCGCGGCCCCAGAACGGCTGCTGCTTCCAGGCCTGTGGCGGCACCGGGCGGGCCCGCCCGACGGCCTCGAGCAGGCCCGTGCGCAGCGCGGTAGCGAACCGTCCGTCCTTCACGAATACGTTTGCCTCTCGCGCGAGGAGCAGGCTGAACGGGTCGATGTTGGACGAACCCACGCTCGCCACCACCCCGTCGAACACCGCCACCTTGGCGTGCAGTTCGCTTTCGGCATGCTCGTGAATTTCGATGCCCGCCTCGAGGAAGCTTCCGAACAGCGCACGCGAGGCGTAGTGCATGACCAGGTGGTCGGTAAGCCCCTGCACCAGCAGGACTACCCGTATGCCCCGCTCCGCCGCGTCGACCAAGGCCCGCCGGAAACGCCGTCCCGGCAGGAAATAGGCGACCGCGATCACAACCTCGCCCCGGGCCGCAGCAATCTGCTCGAGGTAGGCCTCTTCGATGTCCCGCCGGTGGCGGAAGTTGTCCCGAACGACCAGCGCGGCGCCTTGCGTGCCAAGCTTCGTGGATATGGGCGAAGCCGCCCCCGGCAGGGGCCAGCGCCGACGCAAATGCAGCCATGCCAGGCGCGCCCAGAGGCTGGCCGCCGCGAGCCACACTTCGTGCACAAGCGGCCCCTCGATGCGCACGGCGTAGTCGTAGCGGGGCGGGGCCAGGGGATCGTTGTCGAAGTCGTCGATGATGTTGATGCCTCCGACGAACGCGCACCGTGCATCCACGACGGCAAGCTTGCGGTGCATGCGTCTCAGGCGGTTGCGGCGCAGGGTCAGAGGGCTGATCTTGGGCCGGAACACGAGGACCTGTGCGCCCGCCTTCTCGAGCATCACGCGAAACCGCGGTGCGAAATCGCGCGCGCCAAACCCGTCCACGATGACATGCACCGCGACGCCGCGCGCAGCGGCCCGCGCGAGCGCGTTGGCCACCAGGCTGCCGGTCGCGTCGTCGGCGAAGATATAGGTTTCGAGGAACAACTCCCGCCGCGCCGCGTCGATCGCCTCGACCAGCGCCGGGAAGAACTGCTCGCCGTTCTTGAGGAGGGTGAGCCGGTTACCCGGTACGAACTTCAGCGCCATGGACGTAGCTTAGCTCCGCGCTGAGCGCGAGATGGTCCGACAGGAGCCTCCAGGGCGCTCCGCGATGCGACTGCGCCCCGAGCACCTCGAACCCCCGCACGTAGATCCGGTCCAGCCGCAGCACCGGCAGGAGGCTGGGAAAAGTGCGCGCCGGCTTGCCGTTGTGCATCACCGAAACCTCCTCCAGCCCGAGCCTGCGGAACATCGCGCCGGACGCGGAATGCCTCCAGTCGTTGAAGTCCCCGGCCACAATCATGGGCGATTGACGCGGCGCGGACAGGTGCCCCGCCATCGCTTCGAGCTGGCGCCGGCGCCCGCCTTCGTCGAGGGAAAGATGGATGCACGCACAGTCGAGCGGCATGGCCAGGCCCGGCACGGCGATCCGGCAGTGCAGCAGCCCACGGCGCTCGAACCGGTGGTTCGACACATCATGGTTGTCGGAGGACACGATCGGGAACCGCGACAGGATTGCGTTGCCGTGATGGCCGTGGTCATAGACCGCATTGCGGCCATAGGCGTGCTGCCAATCGTCGCCCGCGAGGAATTCGTGCTGCGCCGCCTGCGGCCAGGCGCCGAACCGGAGGGCGTTCTTCTCGTGAAGCCCCTGGACTTCCTGCAGGAAAACGATATCGGCGTCGAGCTTCTTCAGGCCGTCGCGCAGCTCGTGGATCACCATGCGCCGGTTGAAGAGCGACAGGCCCTTGTGAATGTTGAGGGTCGCGACTTTCAGCCGGATGCTCATTTCAGCTCCAGCACGAAGCGCTTCTCGAACAGGTCTGCGTCGTCGAAGTGGCGGCGGCCGACGA
>JANNWA010000618.1:0-2291 GCA_031408275.1 Pseudomonadota bacterium | reverse complement strand
CAAGCAACCGCGGACAAGCAAACGTTTTCTGCACGCAGCTCGGGCCTTTCGACTTGAGAAGGTGCACCGCCGTGTTCACGCACCACGGGATTTCCAACTTGACGTTTGAGAAATCACTTGCCTTATACTGCATCGCGAGTCTTGGAATTGCTGAGGTTCAAAGGTGAAACCCTCCACTGCACTGCGCGAGCACCGGAATCTGATCTGCGAGGCGACGCGTCGATTTCGCGCCAGCAACCCACGTGTATTCGGTTCCGTTTTGCGCAACGAAGACAAGGATGGCAGCGATCTCGACCTGCTGGTCGACCCCTTGCCCGGAACAACGCTTTTCGATCTGGGCGGCCTGCAGGTGGAACTTGAGGAATTGCTCGGCGTCCGAGTTGATGTGGTGACACCTGGCGACCTGCCTCAAAGTATGCGCGCCCGCATCCTGGGGGAAGCGCAAGCTGTATGAACGAGGAGCGTCGAGCCGAGGCGCTTTCCCACATGTTGCAGTCGGCACGTCTTGCGTGCTCGTACATCGAAGGAATGAGCAAGGCTGATTTTCTGGCCGACACGCATACGCAACAAGCGGTCGTCATGAATATGGTCATCATCGGCGAAGCTGCCGCGCGCTTGATGCTTGACCACCCCGTCTACACGCAACAGCATCCTGACATTCCGTGGCGCAACATGTAAGGGATGCGCAACCAGATCGCACACGGTTATTTCGAAATTGATTTCGAGATCGTCTGGGACACCGTGCGGACTTCACTGCCAGATTTGATCGTTCGATTGGAACAGAGCGGCGCCTGAGCAGGGCACGAGTCACCGCACCGGGATAGTGGGACTTCGGCGACTGCGCCCGCGCGACCAGGGCGGTTGTGCACGGCGATGTAGCCCAACAGGGAGCGACTGCGGCCACGCGACCGGGGCGTTGCGTGCTGCTGTTGAGCGCAGCACCGCGGCATGGCAAGGCCGCGCTACACTTCTACCCCGCAGCACCCAACCACCAATGAAAGGGAGACAAACCCATGCGCACACCACGCCTTGAACGTGATCGTCAGCAGTGGATCTATGACTATGTGGTGAAGGAATCCGGCCGTGTGTTCCACTGGGACGAGGCCGGACGCGAATTGCCGGCCAGCGTCAAGAGTCACGCGCAGATTTCCAAGCACCTCGGGCGTATCGGCCAGCGCATGGAACGCGTCGCGGCCGAAGAGGAGGCCGCCGGCCATCGCGCCACCGCGTTCGAGCTTTATTACCGCGCCTCGGCGACGTTCGCCGCCGCGCAGCATCCGGTGCTCGAAACCAATGACGAGAAGCGCTATCTGCACGGCCGTTGCCTGGCCAACTACGCGAAAGTGATCGAGCATTCGCCGCACCCGATCGAGCGCGTCGAGGTGCCGTTCGAAGGCGTCGAACTGCAGTGCAATCTGCATCTGCTGCCCGGCAAGCCAAAGGCGCCGGTGGTGATCTTCATTCCCGGTTGCGACATGACCAAGGAAATGTATCCCGATCCGCGCGTCGTCCACGCCCATCATCGCGGTATGCACTTGATGGTGATGGATGGTCCCGGCCAGGGCACCGGCAACCTGCGCAACATCAAGCTCACCCATGACAACTACGAGCGCGGGGTGCTGGCAGTGGTCAGCTATTTGCAGAGCCGGCCCGAGATCGATCCGGAAGGCATCACGATTTATTCGCTCAGCATGGGCTCCTACTGGGGCTTCCAGGTCGCCGCCTCCGGCGACCCGCGCGTCAAGGCGGTGGCCGGGCCGTGGGCCTCGTACCTCGACAAGTACTACATCCTCGACACCTTCTCGCCGCGCTACAAGCAGTTGTTCGGCTATCTCACCGGCGCCAAGTCGGAAGCCGCGCTCGACGCGATCGTAAGAAAAATGACCGTCGCCGGCCGCGAGAGCGGCATCAAATGCCCGGTGATGCTGACCGTCGGCGAATACGATGCGCGCAGCCCGACCGAGATGATCTACGAGTTCTACGACAAGATCAGCGCGCCCAAGGAACTGTGGGTCTATGAAGACAGCTATCACCAGACGCGGCTGTTCGATGGTGATTCGAATCGCGCCGACATCCACATGATGGGCATGGACTGGCTGCGCGATGCGCTCGACGGCAAGTTCAAGGCCGGCTACGCGCGCAAGGTCTATGTACGTTCAGGTGGCGGCGGGCCGAACGGCAAGCAGGGTGAAGGCCAGGACTCGATGCACTGGTGGGATAAGTAGCCGCTGTCTGATCCGCAGTCCCGATCGGCCTCCCTTCGCGGCGTTTGTCGGCGCACGGCTTGCCCG
>JANNWA010000617.1:0-6795 GCA_031408275.1 Pseudomonadota bacterium | reverse complement strand
TGCTGCAGGTCGACGATCTCGCGCTCGCTCGAGCCGCTGATCAGGATCATCGGGAAGCAGTTGGTGGTGGCGTTGGTGAGCGCAGTGAGGCCGTTGAGGAACCCGGGCGCGGAAACCGTCAGGCAGATGCCGGGCTTCTGTGTCATGTAGCCGGCGATGGCGGCGGCGTTGCCGGCGTTCTGCTCATGGCGGAACGAAATGACGCGCAGGCCGGCGGCCTGGGCCTTGCGGGCGAAGTCCGTGATCGGAATGCCGGGCAGCCCGAAGATCGTGTCGATGCCGTTCAGCTTGAGGGCGTCGATGACTAGGTGAAAGCCGTCGGTCAATTCTTGTGATTGTGCGTCGGCCGCAACTTGCGTCTCCACAGAACCCATAGCGGTCTCCTTTGAGGTGCTTCCCGAGGTACTTCCCGAGGTACTTCCGATTGAGTGCGATATGGTAGGGAGGCGCCCCCTCGCCAACCTTGACTGCGGTCAATCTTTTTTCGTCTAGAATGCCTGATTAGTCCGCACGCACAGTTTCGCCGCACTGCAGCCGCAATGGCCTCGATCGCGAACCATCCGCAAAGCAATACCGTCCGCCTGCAGCTCAAGCAGAACCTCATCCTCGGCGAGATGCGTCCCGCCGACTGGGAACAGCTCGAACCGCAGCTCGAGATCGCCGATTTCGGCAAGGGCGACCTCCTGGTGCGCCAGGGCGACACCGAGATGGAGCAGTTCTTCGTCCTGGACGGCATGCTCAAGCGCGTGGTGTCCAACCCGGACGGCCACGAGATGATCCTGCGCTTTGCCGCGGAAACCGACATGGACACTTCCTACGCGGCCTGGCGCCTGAAGACTCCCGTGCCCTACTCGATCGTCGGGGTCACCAAGGTGCGCACTGCCAAGATCCCGATGCCGCTCTGGGTGGAGTTCCTGGACCGGCACCCGGCGGTAAAATCGCGCTTCGAGTACGAAGTCATGAAGCTGATGTCCGAGGTCATGGCGCACACCATCACGCTCCACCTGCTGGACGCCCCCGGGCGGTTGCTGCGCTTTCAGCGCAAGCACCCGGAACTGGCCGGCCGCATCCCGAAAAAGGAACTGGCCGCCTACCTGAACCTGACCCCCGAGACCCTTTCGCGGCTCAAGCAAAAGCTCGGCACAGACGACCAGTAATCCGCGTCAGCGCCCCTTGAGGCGGGTGCGCAACGCACCTAGGAGGGGCCACAGCAGCAGGAACAGGGCGAGCCCGGTCAGGCCGCTCACCAGGGCGGTCGAGAAGAAGATCGACATGTCTCCCTGGGATACCAGCATCGCCTGCCGGAACGAGGCCTCCGCGCGGTCGCCGAGCACGATCGCGAGTACCAGCGGGGCCAGCGGGTAGTTCAGCTTCTTGAACACGTAGCCGATGATTCCGAACACGATCATCATCCAGACGTCGAAGATCGAGTTGTGGACCGTGAATGCGCCGATCGCGCAGATCACCATGATCACCGGGGCGACGATCGCAAAAGGGATCCGCAGGATCGCCGCGAACAGCGGCACGCAGGTCAACACGACGATCAGTCCCACGATGTTGCCCAGGTACATGCTGGCAATCAGGCCCCACACGAAATCCTTCTGCTCGACGAACAGCAGCGGGCCCGGCTGCAGGCCCCAGATCAGCAGCCCCCCCAGGAGCACCGCGGCCGTCGGCGATCCGGGCACGCCGAGCGTGAGCATCGGAAGCAGCGCCGAAGTGCCGGCCGCGTGGGCGGCGGTCTCGGGAGCCACCACGCCCTCCACCATGCCGGTGCCGAATTTCTCGCCATCCTTGGAGAACCGCCGCGCGACCCCGTAGCTCATGAACGAGGCGGGGGTGGCGCCGCCGGGCACGATGCCCATGAAACAGCCCACCGCCGAGGATCGCAGCGACGTCAGCCAGAATTTCGGCAGTTCCTTCCAGGTGTCGAGCACCACCCGCATGTTCATCTTGGCCCTGGTGCCGCGGAACTCGAGGCCTTCCTCGAGCGTCAGCAGGATTTCTCCGATGCCGAACAGCCCGATGACGGCGACCAGGAAGTCGAATCCGCTGAGCAGGTGCGTCTGGCCGAACGTGAGCCGCAGCGTGCCGGTGACCGGATCCGTGCCGACCGCTGCCAGCGCAAACCCGAGCATCATCGCGGCGATCGTCTTGAATGGCGCCTCCTTGCTCATGCCCACGAAGGCGCAGAACGTGAGCAGGTACACGGCGAAGAACTCCGGCGGGCCGAACTCCAGGGCGAACTTGGCGACCACCGGCGAAAGGAAGGTGATCATGACCACGGCCACCAGCGCGCCAACGAACGACGAGGTAAACGCGGCCGTCAGGGCCTCGCCCGCCCGTCCCTGCTGGGCGAGCGGGTAGCCGTCGAACGTGGTCGCAACCGACCAGGGTTCGCCGGGGATGTTGAAAAGGATCGACGTGATCGCGCCGCCGAACAGCGCGCCCCAGTAGATGCACGACAGCAGGATGATCGCCGACGTCGTGCCCCCGGGGCTCTGCGCCATGGAAAAGGTGAGCGGCAGCAGGATCGCCACGCCGTTCGCGCCGCCCAGCCCCGGCAGCACGCCGATGATCACGCCGAGGATCACGCCCGCAAACATCAGCACTACGTTCTTGAGGGACAGGGCGATCGCGAAGCCCTGCATCAGCGACTGGATCTCTTCCATCTCAGTTCAGCCCCAGCGCGGCTTCGAGGGGCCCTTTCGGAAGCGGGATCTTGAACCAGATCTCGAACACCACGAAGAACACCACGCTGTTGCCGATGCTGACCGCGGCCACGATCCACCAGGGGTATTTGCCCAGCCAGCGCATGAAGAACGCGATGAACACCGTGGACGCGAGGTAAAGCCCGAGCGATCCGATGAGGCCGACGTAAACGGCAGTCGGGATCAGGACCGAAAAGACCAGCTTGAGCGCCCCGAGTTCGACGAAATCGCTGTCATCGCGCCGCGCGGCCGCGAGCGCGCCCAGCAGGTTGACCACGCTTGCGATGCAGAGGAGCAACCCGATGTAGAAGGGGAAATACCCGGCTTCCGGCCCGTCCTCGCCCCACTTGGCGCCCAGGCGCGCGCTGTCGTAGATCACTATCGCGCCACACAGGAGGATGAAGGCCGCGACTGCGATCTCCATTGTCCTCGTCTTGATTGCGGCCTTGCCGCCGGATCCTTCGGTCATGCGTTCTCCTGGAATCCGCCCGGAGCCGGCCGGGCGGTGCTCGCTACTTGCCGCCCGCGATGAAACCGGCCGCCTTCATGAGCATGACGTGCCGCGCCTCCTCTTTGGCCACCCAGTCGGCGTATTCCTTGCCGTTCAGGGCGGTCTGGTTGAAGGCGCCCTTTTCCATGAAGTCCTTCCACTCGGGGGTCTCGCGCACCTTCCTGAGCAGGTCGAGGTAGTACTGCACCTGATCCGGAGTCACGCCCGCCGCCATGAAGATCCCGCGCAGCATCAGGTAATCGACGTCGAGGCCCTGCTCCTTGCAGGTCGGGATGTCGGACCACGCCTCGGTGGTGGTCACCTTGGCCTTGTAGGGCATGCGCTTCGGATCGAACACGCACAGTGGCCGCAGCTTGCCGGCGCGCCACTGGGCCACCGCCTCGATCGGGTTGTTCACCGTCGAGTCGACGTGCTTGCCGACCAGCTGCACGGCGACGTCGCCGCCGCCCTTGAACGGGATGTAGGTGAACTTGTTGCCGGTCTTCTGCTCGATGGCGACCGTGATGATCTGGTCTTCCTGCTTGGAGCCGGTCCCGGCCATCTTGAATCGCTTGGACTGATCGCCGGCCCTCGCCTTGGCTTCGGTGAAGAAGTCCTTGCTGGTCTTGTAGGGCGACTCCGCGTTCACCCAAAGGACGAACTGGTCGAGCGCCATCATCTGGACCGGCGTGAGGTCGCGCCAGTTGAACGGCACGCCCGTGGCCAGCGGCGTCGTAAACAGGTTGGACAGCGTTATGATGATCTTGTGCGGGTCGCCCTTGGCGCCCTTCACGTCGAGGAATCCCTCGGCCCCCGCGCCGCCGGCCCTGTTGACTACGACCATCGACTGCTTCATCAGGCTGTGCTTGGCGATGATCGACTGGATGACCCGCGCCATCTGGTCGGCCCCGCCGCCGGTGCCGGCCGGAACCACGAACTCAACCGTCTTCGTCGGCTCCCAGGCAGCAAAACCCGTGAGCGGCGCCAGCGCGAGTACTCCGGCTGCAAAGCACGTGCGCAGCCTGTTTCTGATGTCTGTCTTCATTGTCCTGCCTCCTTTTTATGCGACTGTCCGTCGACCATTCGGAGGGCAGACTTGCTGCCACCCTACCGAGGCAATCGCTTCTTTGATTGTGTTCATACAACGGCCGATCGCGCTTGATGGCGATCAAGAATCGCGACGGGCGGGAAAATTCAGTCCTTTGCTCCCTCGGCTGCCGCATGCGCCGTCTTGCGGCCGTTCAACCACTTCCCGTAAGCCACTACGAACACCGCCCCGATCACCCCTGCAATCAGTTCAAGGGACATCCCGCCGACCCGCGGCTTGCCGTCCTCGCCGAACGTCATGCCGATGCTTGCCTGCCAGTCCTTGAGGGCGATGTCCGTGACCAGCATTTCTCCGGCGACCAGGCCGATCAGGGCGGCACCGATGGTGATGATCACCGGGTAGCGCTCCATCAGGTTCAGCAGCAGCGTCGCGCCGAAGATCACCAGCGGGATCGAGATCGCGAGGCCCAGGACCAGCAGCGTCACGCTCCCGCCCGCGGCCGCAGCCACGGCGATCACGTTATCCAGGCTCATGACCAGGTCCGCGATGAGAATCGTCTTGATCGCGGCGGCCAGGTTGGCGCTCGATTCGATGTCTTCGCCGCCCTCCTCCTCGATCAGCAGCTTCACGCCGATCCAGAAGAGCAGCAGGCTGCCGACCAACTTGAGCCAGGGCAGCGTGAGCAGCTGGACGGCGAAAAGCGTGAGTATGATCCGCATTACTATGGCCGCGCCCGCCCCCCACATGACGGCCTTTTTCTGCTGGTGCACGGGCAGCGAACGCGCGGCGAGAGCGATCACCACCGCGTTGTCGCCCGAGAGCACGATATTCACACCGATGATCTTCGCCAGTCCGATCCAGAACTCCGGCGAGTTGAGCATTTCGAACATCGCAATCCCCCCCTTTAGGTTGAGCGGATTCTAACTCGGACTCAGAACAGCCCCACCACCTTTCCGTTCACGATGTCGATCTTGTTCGCCGACGGAATCTTGGGCAGGCCCGGCATGGTCATGATGTCCCCGCAGACCATGACGACGAATTCCGCGCCGGCGGCCAGCCGGACCTCGCGCACGTTGACCACATGGTCCACAGGCGCACCGCGCAGCGACGCGTCCGTCGAGAACGAGGACTGGGTCTTGGCCACGCAGACCGGGTAGTGCCCGTAGCCGTCCTCCTGCAACTTCTTGATCTGGTTGCGCACCTTGGTGTCCGCCGTGACCTCGGAGGCCCGGTAGATCTTCTTGGCAATCTTGTTGACCTTCTCCCAGAGCGTGTCCTGCTCGTCGTAGACGAACTTCATCTCGGACTTCTGCTCGCACAGCCCGACCACGATGTTGGCGAGGTCCGCAGCCCCCTTGCCACCGTCGCCCCAGTGGGTGGCGAGGACCACCGGCACGCCCATCTTCTTCATGCGGTCGTAGAGCAGGTCGAGCTCAGCCTTGGTGTCGCTCGTGAACTTGTTGATCGAAACCACGCACGGAATGCCGTAGTTCTTGGTCACGTTCTCGACGTGCCGCTCGAGGTTCACGATGCCCTTGGCCAGCGCATCCACGTTTTCGGTCGTGATGGTCTTGAGGTCGGCACCGCCGTGGTACTTCATCGCGCGCACGGTCGCGACGATCACCGCGGCCGAAGGGCGCAGGCCGGACTTGCGGCACTTGATATCGACGAACTTCTCCGCGCCGAGGTCAGCGCCGAAACCCGCTTCGGTCACCACGTAGTCGGAAAGCTTGAGGGCGGCCTGGGTAGCGATGACCGAGTTGCAGCCGTGCGCGATGTTGGCGAACGGCCCGCCGTGGATGAACGCCGGATTGTTCTCGAGCGTCTGCACCAGGTTGGGCTTGAGGGCGTCCTTCAGGAGCACCGTCATCGCGCCGTGGGCGTTCAGGTCGCGGGCGCACACCGGCTTCTGGTCGCGCGTATAGCCGATGACGATGTTGCCGAGGCGCTTTTTCAGGTCCTCGATGGACGTCGCGAGGCAGAAGATGGCCATGACTTCGGAGGCCACGACGATGTCGAAGCCGTCCTCGCGCGGATAGCCGTTGGCGGTCCCGCCCAGGGCGACGGTAACTTCCCGCAGCGCGCGGTCGTTCATGTCGAGGACCCGCTTCCACTGGATCCGGCGCACGTCGATGCCCAATTCGTTGCCGTGGTTGATATGGTTGTCGATCAACGCGGCCAGCAGGTTGTTCGCCAGCTGGATCGCGCCGAAGTCCCCGGTGAAATGCAGGTTGATGTCCTCCATCGGCACGACTTGCGCGTAACCGCCGCCCGCCGCGCCGCCCTTCACGCCGAAGACCGGCCCGAGCGACGGCTCGCGCAGGCAGATGACCGCCTTCTTGCCGATGTAGTTGAGCGCGTCCCCGAGACCCACGGTCGTGGTGGTCTTGCCTTCGCCGGCCGGCGTCGGGCTGATCGCCGTCACGAGGATCAGCTTGCCGTCCTTGCGGTTCTTCAGCGAGTCGAGGTATTCGAACGAAACCTTGGCCTTGGTGTGGCCGTACGGCTCGAGATGTTCTTCGGCGATCCCGAGCTTTTCGAGCGCG
>JANNWA010000616.1:0-4988 GCA_031408275.1 Pseudomonadota bacterium | reverse complement strand
TCAAGGCGTACGAAAACGTCGCGCAGGCGATGGGCGGGGCGATGAGCACGACCGGCGTCCCGGACGGCCCGCCGTTCGTCACCGGTGCGCAGATCGGCGACTCGGGCACCGGGTTGCACCTCGCGATCGGACTGCTGGCAGCGTTGCACCAGGCGAGCCGCACCGGCCTGGGGCAGTACGTTGAGGTCGCGATGATGGATGGGGTGATGAACCTGTGCCGGGTCAAGTTCCGCGACCATCAGCGCCTGACCCGCGGCGATCTCCCGGAGTACTCCGTGCCTACCTACAAGGGCATGGGAGACGTGCCGCGCGCCGGCAACGACTCCGGCGGCGGACAGCTCGGCAACGCGATCCATTGCAAGCCCCACGGCGCGAACGACTGGCTTTACGTGGTGGTGCAGGAGGCGGTCTGGATCGCGCTCGCCAAGCGCATCGGACCGGACATAGGCATGCCCGATCTCGCCACCGACCCGCACTTCAACGCCATCGGCGAGCGGCGCAAGAACCAGCAGCTCATGTGGACCCTCATCAACAAGTTCGCCGAGAAGCACACCAAGCGCGAGTTGATGGCGATCCTGAGCCCGCTCGACGTGCCGTGCGGCCCGATCATGTCCACCGAGGACCTGGCGACGGACGAGCACATCCGCGGGCGCGAAATGTACGTCGAACTCGACCATCCGCAGCGGGGCAAGTGGTGGAACGTGGGGATGCCGATCAAGCTGTCGGCTTCTCCCGCGCGCATCGAGCGCAGCCCGTTGCTCGGGGAGCACACCGACGAGGTGCTGAGGGATGTGCTCGGGTACGACGAAGGAAAGGTCGGCGCGCTCAAACAGGCCGGGGCCCTCTCGGCGCCGCCCAAGAAGGCTGCATAAAATGAAAATAGCGATCATTGGCCAGCAGGATTTCGGCAAAGCCGTCCTCGAAGCGTTCCTCGCACGGGGGGACACGGTGGCAGGCGTATTCTGTGCGCCCGAGAAGCCGGGTGCGCGTCCCGATGCATTGAAGGTGTGCGCCCAGGAGAAGGGGGTGCCGGTATTCCAGTTCCCTTCCCTGAAGACCCCGGAAGCGCATACGAAACTCAGCGAGCTTTCCGTCGACATCGGGATCATGGCGTTCGTGCTCCAGTTCGCACCGCAGGAATTCGTGAAGATTCCCAGGCACGGGACGATCCAGTACCACCCGTCCCTGTTGCCGAAATTCCGCGGGCCGTCCTCGATCAACTGGCCGATCATCAAGGGCGAGACTAAGACCGGGCTGACCATTTTTCGGCCGAACGACGGGCTCGACGAAGGCGAGGTGGTCCTGCAGAAGGAGACGCCGGTCGGTCCGGACGATACGCTCGGATCGGTGTATTTCGACCGGCTTTTTCCCATGGGTGTGGCGGCGATGCTCGAGGCCGCCGATCTCGTGGTGGCCGGCAAGCACCGCGAGGTGGTGCAGGACGAGTCGCACGCGAGTTACGAGGGGTGGTGCCGCGAGGCGGAGGCACGCATCCACTGGGCCAGCCATGTCGACTTCGTCTACAACCTGATTCGTGGCTGCAATCCCGCGCCGGGTGCCTGGACGACCCTGAACGGTGTGAAGCTCCAGGTCTTCGACGCAAAGAAGCACACCGTGCGCACCTTCGGTACGGTCAAGGGCAAGATCGGCGAAGTGGCCGAGGTCGGTCCGCAGAGCTTCTCGGTTACGGCGCAAGGCGGGCGGATCGAGGTGTTCAAGGCGAAGCTCGGCGATGGTAAGAAGATCTCCGCGGCCGAACTTGCCGGTGCTTCGGGTATCCAGGCAGGCACCCTGCTCGGCACCTGATCCTTCCGGGCGAGGGGGAGGGGGGCGGCCGGTCCCTTTCGGCTTTGTCGCGATTCGTGGCCCACCTCGGTGGCGATTTGACCCCAAAATATTTGACTGGGCTTACACTTAACTGTAAGAATGGAAGTTAGGTTCCTGTTTTCTGGGGGGTTGTCGGGAATCGCCATGCTAAATCAGGGGGGACGGGGCCAATCTGCGCTTTGACTTCAACCGGATCTTCGGCCGACCAGCCTGTTCTCGCTGGCTGGGGAACACGGTTTGCCGGTTGAATACATTGGAAAATCGCCTGTATTCCGCCGGACAGTACGCGTAAAATTTCCCCGACTCGTCCGCCCGCCCGACAGCCAAAGAACAAGACCAGGGAGAGTCCATGAAATCCGGCTTCTGGAAGACCGACTCGTTTTTCGGCCTTGTGGTCGCGGTAGTCATGTTGCTCGTGAGCAGCAGCGACCTGCTCCAGAGCCTGGAGCGCAAGGCCTACGACATGGGAGTGATGTCCTCCTCGCGGACCCCGCTCGACCGGATCGCCATCATTGCGATCGACGATGTATCGATAGCGAACCTCGGCCGCTGGCCGTGGTCCCGCGACATCCACGCGAAGATGACCGACATCCTCACCGAGGCAAAGGCCAAGGTGGTCGGGAACACGGTGTTTTTCACCGAGCCGCAGATCGATCCCGGTTATCAGTACATTCTCAAACTGCTCGAGATGACCGGGGCGAATGCGCCGGTGGCGGCGGATACGAATGCGGCGCCTGGCGCCCCACCCGTATCCGCGGCTACGCCCGCCGCCCAGCCTGCGGCGGTGCCTGCAGGAGAACTCGGCCAGTTCGTCGCAATCCTGCGCCAGGCGGAAGGCGCGCTGAACCCGGACCGAAAACTCGCAGACAGCTTTGAGCGCGCAAGGAATGTGCTTGTGCCGATGCTTTTCACGTTGGGCGATCCGCGCGGCAAGCCTGACAAGGCGTTGCCCGAGTACGCCTCGCGGAATGCGCTTGTCGGGGTTCCGGCCCAGCAGGAAAGCCTGGCGCTTTCTACTTCGTCGGTTCAGGTGCCGATCGAAGCGATCGGGAAGGGCGTGGCCGGGATGGGGCACCTGGCGGCCAATCCCGATGTCGATGGGGCGACCCGTACGGAACCCCTGGTTGTCCAGTTCTTTGACCAGTATTTCCCGTCCATGTCGATGATGATTGCCGCACGAAGCCTCAATATGGGCCCGGCCGACATCAAGGTGCGTCCCGGAGAAGGCGTCACGCTGGGCAAGTTGCGGATAGGCACCGACCCGGTGCTGCAGATGCAAACCTATTTCTACCGGGACCGCGACGGCAGGCCCGCGTTCCAGGCCGACTCTTTCTACGATGTGTATACGGGAAAGATCAACGCCGAAAAGAAGTATCGGGACAAGATCGTCCTGATCGGAGCCACCGCGGCCGGCTTGGGAACGACATCGGTCACACCGATATCCCCGGCAATGGTCCCGGTGGTGACGCTCGCGCATTCCGTTTCCTCGATCCTGCAGGAGCACTTCTTTGTCGTGCCCACCTGGGCCTGGATCGTCGAGAAGGTGGCATTCCTGCTGGTTGCGGCGTATCTGGTGGTGCTCCTTCCGCGGCTGAACGCCGGCTATGGCGCGGGGATCACCGGGGGGATACTGGTCACGCTCGTGGCCATGCATTTCGCCCTGATGGCCACCCAGGGCATCTGGATCCAGCTGATGGTGCCCTGCGCCCTGCTGGTGGTCGGGCACGTCGCGCTGATCACCAAGCGGTTCATGATGACCGAGCGCGCGAAGGTGAAGTCCGACGAGAGTTCGGCCGAATCAAACCGCATGCTGGGTCTCGCGTACCAGGGGCAGGGGCAACTGGACATGGCGTGGGACAAGTTCCGCCTTGTGCCCCCTTCTGAAGGACTGATGGATAACCTTTACAATCTGGCGCTGGATTTCGAGAGGAAGCGCCAGTTCGCCAAGGCGGAGGGGGTGTTCCGCCATATGGCGGCGTACAACCCGAAATTCCGGGACATTGAGAGTAAGCTGTCCAGGGCCAAGCAGTTGTCCGAAACCGTTATGCTTGGGGGCGGCGCGACGCGGACGAACACCAGCATTCTTGGGGAAGCCGGTGCCTCGGTCGAAAAACCGATGCTGGGGCGGTACCAGGTGGAAAAGGAACTGGGCAAAGGGGCGATGGGGGTGGTATATCTCGGCAAGGATCCAAAAATCGGGCGAGTCGTGGCGATAAAGACTATGGCGCTGGCGCAGGAGTTCGAAGCCGACGAGCTGGCCGAAGTGAAGGAGCGCTTCTTTCGCGAGGCCGAGACTGCCGGCCGGCTCGCGCACCAGAACATCGTCACGATCTACGATGCGGGCGAGGAGCACGATCTTGCGTACATCGCGATGGAGCTCCTCAAGGGAGGCGATCTGGTCCCGTACACGAAGCCCGGCGCACTCCTTCCCATCGACCAAGTGGTATCCATAATCGCACGGACCGCAGACGCGCTCGGCTACGCCCACAAGCAGAGCGTGGTGCATCGCGACATCAAGCCGGCGAACATCATGTACCACCTTGAGTCCGACACCGTCAAAGTGACCGACTTCGGCATTGCGCGGCTGACCGACAGTTCAAAAACGAAGACCGGGATGGTTCTTGGAACGCCGTCCTATATGTCCCCTGAGCAGCTCGCGGGCAAGAAAATCGACGGCCGCTCCGACCTGTTTTCGCTGGCGGTCAGCTTCTACCAGATGTTGTCCGGCAGGCTGCCATTTGAAGGGGAGTCGATGGGACAACTGATGTACCAGATTTCCAGCCAGCCGCCGACGGATATCCTTTCGGTCAACCCGAGCGTGCCGCCCGGGATCGTTACATTTCTGGATCGCGCATTCGACAAGGACCCGGACAATCGTTTCCAGACCGGCGAGGAGTTCGCGGCAGCCTTGCGTGAAGCCCACGGTTCCGGCCGTGCCACCCAACCAGCATTCGACTCCGCCGCGAGCGGGGTCGATATTCAACTCTAAGCGCCTGAATGGACCTTACCCAAGTTCTCGAGATCACGAGCGCCACCGACCCAGGGATGGTGCGTTCGCACAACGAAGATTCGATTGCTTCGGACCCGGCCAACGGCCTGGTCGTGCTGGCCGACGGGATGGGCGGATACAACGCGGGCGAGGTTGCGAGCGGAATGGCGAC
>JANNWA010000615.1:0-1924 GCA_031408275.1 Pseudomonadota bacterium | reverse complement strand
ATGCAACAGCTCGTCGAAACAGCGATGACGCATGGCGCACTCGGGGTCAGCACCTCGCTGCAGTACGTGCCGGGCCGGTTTGCCTCGACCGACGAGCTGGTCGAACTGGCCAAAGCCGCGCGCAAGCACGGCGGCATCTACATTTCGCACCAGCGGTCAGAGTCGGGGCAGATCATGGCGTCGCTCGACGAAGTGTTCACGATTGCCGAGCAGGCCAACATCCCGGCCGAGGTGTGGCACCTCAAGACCGCCTATAAGGCCAACTGGGGCCGCATGCCGGAAGTGCTGAAGCACTTCGAGGCGGCGCGGGCCCGTGGCCTGGATGTCACCGCCAACATGTATCCCTACGATCGCGCCTCGAACGGCCTGGATGCGTGCCTGCCGCTGTGGGTACGCGAGGGCGGCCTCGACAAGATGCTCGCGCGCCTGAACGATCCGTCGTTGCGCGATCGCATCAAGAAGGACATGGACGATCCGGCGGCGAAGGACTGGGAGAACCAGTGGTACGGCTCCGGCGGTGGCGCAGGGGTCATGGTCTCGACCGTGTTGGACCCGGCGCTGCGTCAGTGGGAAGGCAAGAACCTGGTCGAGATTGGCAAGGCCATGGGCAAGGATCCCCGCGATGCGGCCATGGACCTGGTGATCGCCGACCGCGCCGAGACCTCCGTGATCATCTCGATCATGCGCGAGGACGATGTGCGGCTGGCGCTGGCGAATCCGATGATCTCGATCGGCACCGATTCAGGAGCGCGGGCCGAGGATGGTCCGTTCTCGGAGTCGAAGTCGCATCCGCGCGCCTGGGGCTCTTTCGCCCGCGTGCTCGGCAAGTACGTCCGTGACGAAAAGCTGATTACCCTCGAGGATGCGGTGCGCCGTTTCACCTCTCGGCCGGCCGCGCGCGTCGGCATCACCGATCGCGGATTGCTGCGGCCGGGGATGAAGGCCGACATCACGATCTTCGACCCGGCGACGATTCGCGATGTCTCGACGTATGTGGATCCGACGCACTACTCCGTGGGCATTCCTCACGTGCTGGTCAACGGCAAGGCGGTGGTGTCGAACGGCAAGATCACGGCCGAACGCCCGGGCCAGCCGGTCCGTGGACCCGGCTACAAGACGCGATGAACCCTTGGCGTCACGACTCACGTCTGGACTAGAGTGCGTCTGGTGCCCCCCGCGACGCTCCCCATTTCGGCGGTCCTCTCCGGCCTGTCGGCGGCGCTGGATATCACCGAGGGACACCCGCGCGGCCATGCCGCGCGCACCTGCCTGATCGCCATGCGCATTGGCGACGCCCTCCGGCTGTCGCCGGAGGAATCCTCTGATCTGTTCTACGCGGCGCTGTTGAAAGATGCCGGCTGCTCGGCCAACGCCGAGCGCGTGTACCAGATGTTCGGCGGGCCGGACGAACACGAAACCAAGCGCGCGGTGTGGCTGCGCGACTGGCGCAAGCTGGATCAGAAGGTGCGCTACGCCCTCGAGTGGGTCGAGCCCGAGGGCGACTTCCTGGCCCGCGTCCGCCAGTTCCTGCGCCTTGCCGCCATCGGGCCGAAGGCCGAGCGCGAGCTGTTTGAGATCCGCTGCGCGCGCAGCGCCGCCATTGCGCGGGCACTGGGCATGTCCGAAGCGACGGCCCAGGCTGTGCATTCGATGGATGAGCATTGGGATGGCGGTGGGCATCCTCAGGGACGCCGGGGCGAGGACATTCCACTGCCGGCGCGGATCATCGGCCTGTCACAGGTCGTGGAGATCTTCTGGGGTGTGGCCGGGCCGGACCGCGCGCTCGAAATGGCCACGCAGCGCCGCGGCCGATGGTTTGATCCGGAGCTGGTCGATTGCCTGCGGGCCATCTCGACGCCGGCGATGTGGGGGGCGCTCGAATCGCCCGACCTGAACGCCACGGTCGCCGCGGCCGAGCCAGCCG
>JANNWA010000614.1:0-8025 GCA_031408275.1 Pseudomonadota bacterium | reverse complement strand
CTGCCACCTGGCGCAGTAGCTCCGTCTGCATGTGGTTCGAGGTGCCGGACCCGGGATTGACGAACTTGAGCTGCCCCGGGCGCGCTTTCACGTACGCGACGAACTCCTTCAGCGTCGATACCGGCAGGGCGGCCGGGACGACAACGATGTTCTGTGTCCAGACGATCAGCCCGACGCAGGTGAAGTCTTTCAACGGGTGCCAGGGCAAGGTCGGGTAGATCCCCGGGTTCGACAGGATCGCCGGACCGCCGATCAGCCAGGTGTAGCCGTCCGGAGTGCTCTTCGCGACGGCCTCGATGCCAATGTTGCTGTTCGCGCCGGGCCGGTTCTCGATGATGATCGGCTGGCCCATGGTCGAGGATACTTTCTCGGTCACTGCCCGGCCGACGATGTCCACGATGCCGCCGGCGGGAAGCGGTAGCACGACCTTGATCGGCTTGGAGGGATAGGCGCTTTGCGCGACGGCAAGGGCCGGCGCGGCAAGCAGGGCGAGGCAAAAAAGGCGGGCGGCGAGGCGCATGGGTTTTCCTTCGTGTTGCGGATCGAACCTGCAGTCTAAGCCAGCAGGCCTCCGCGTAGAATGCGCATGTCGAAACGAGGAACTCCCCATGGCCACCGATCCCGCCGATTTCTCCGCCACGGACCTGCTCACCGCCTACCGCACCAAGCGCCTGTCGCCCGTCGAAGCGACGCGGGCCGTGCTGGCGCGCGTGGAGGCCCTGAACCCGGTCCTCAACTGCTTCTGCCTTATTGATGCGGACTTTGCCCTGGCGACCGCGCGCGAGTCCGAAGCACGCTGGATGCGCGGCGAACCGCGCGGCCTCGTCGACGGCGTGCCGACCTCGATCAAGGACCTCCTCTATACGAAAGGCTGGCCCACACTGCGCGGCTCGAAGACCATCGACCCCAAGGGCCCCTGGAACGACGACGCTCCCGCCGTGGCGCGCCTGCGCGAACACGGCGCGGTGCTCTTCGGCAAGACCACCACGCCGGAGTTCGGATGGAAGGGGGTGACCGACAACCCGCTCACCGGTATCACGCGCAATCCCTGGAATCCGGCCAAAACGCCTGGCGGCTCCTCGGGCGGCAGCGCCGCGGCCCTCGCCTCGGGCATGGGCCCGCTCACCGTCGGCACCGACGGCGGCGGTTCGATCCGCATGCCCTGCGCGTTCACCGGCCTGTTCGGGCTCAAGCCCACGTTCGGGCGCGTGCCAGCGTGGCCGCTCTCGCCTTTCGGGACGGTGGCGCACGTCGGGCCGATGTCGCGCACGGTCGCAGACTCTGCGCTCCTGATGAACGTGCTGTCCCTGCCCGACGCGCGCGACTGGCACCAGCTGCCGCACGATCCGCGCGACTACCGGATCGGGCTGAACGACGGCGTGCGCGGCCTGCGCATCGCCTACAGCGCGACGCTCGGGTATGCGAACGTCGATCCCGAAATCGCCGCGATCGTGAAGAAGGCCGCGCTGCGCTTTGCCGAGCTCGGCGCCATCGTCGAGGAAAAGGATCCCGGTTTCGAGAATGCCGGCGAGACCTTCGCCAAGCACTGGTTCCCGGGCGCCGCGTACCTGTTCTCGACGATCCCCGCCGAAAAGCACGCGCTGATCGACCCGGGCCTCGTGGACACCGCGCGCCAGGGTTCGGCTTTCAGCGCGATGGACATCCTCGCGGCCGCGCAGAAGCGCGGCGCGCTCGGCGTACACATGCAGCTCTTCCACCGGCAATACGACCTGCTCCTGACCCCCACGCTGCCGCTGGCCGCTTTCGAGGCCGGGCAGGAAGTGGCCGACCTGCTGAAGCAGAAGCGCTGGACCGATTGGTCGCCGTTCTCGTACCCGTTCAACCTCACGCAGCAGCCTGCGGCCACGGTCCCCTGCGGCCTCACCGCCGACGGCCTGCCCGTGGGCCTGCATATCGTCGGCCCGCGCTACGCGGACGCGCTGGTGCTCCGGGCCGCGCGCGCGTTCGAGTCGATCACGCCAGCGCTTTCCCCCGATCTTTCCAAACTGAAGAAGTGAACCAATCCATGGCACGTCCCAAGGTCGTACTCACCAACCCGTCGGTTCCCGTCGGCGAAAACATCATCCGCGAGGTCGCCGACCTCATCACCGCGCCCAACGCCAGTCCGGACACGCTGCGCGGCCTGATCGGCGACTGCGACGTGCTGGTGGTGCGCGCGAAACTCCCCGACGACCTGTTCGAACGCCCGAATCGGCTAAAGGGCGTGGTGCGCCACGGCGCAGGCGTCGACCTTATCCCGATGGAGTCCGCCACCAAACTCGGCATCCCCGTGGCCAACGTGCCGGGCGTCAACGCCCAGACCGTGGCCGAACACGTGGTCACCACGATGCTGATGCTGGCGCGCGGCACGCACCGCATGGACTCGCTCATCCGGACCAAGGGCTGGGATACGGCACGTGTAATCTCGGATAGCAGTATCGAACTCTCCGGCAAGACCGTCGGTATCGTCGGCGTGGGCGCGATCGGCAAGATCGTCATGAAGATCTGCCACCACGGATTCGGAATGAAAGCCATCGGATACCAGCGTACGGCGGCAAACCTGCCCAAGGAAGTCACCGGGGTATCGCTCGACGAACTCTTCGCACGGAGTGACTTCGTGGTCCTCGCCTGCCCGCTCACGGCCGAGACCAAAGGGCTCGCCAGCAAGGCGCGGATAGCCAGCATGAAGAAAAGCGCCGTGCTGGTGAACGTCGCGCGCGGCCCCGTCGTGGACGAGGCAGCGATCACTGCGGCGCTCCAGGCCCGCAGCATCCGCGGCGCGGCCCTCGACGTTTTCGACAAACAGCCGCTCGCCATGGACCATCCACTGATGCAGCTCGACAACGTCGTCCTCACGCCTCACCAGGCGGGGCTGACGGTCGAGGCGGTGGAGCGCATGAGCGAAATCGCAGCGCGCGAGACCGTGCGGATCCTGAAAGGCGAAAAACCCCTCAATTTCGTAAATCCCGAGGTCTGGGACCGGCGCGCGAACCGCTAGCCGCCATGTCGCATCCCCTGCTATTCACCCCGCTGGACCTGCGCGGCGTCCGGATCCCGAACCGCGTGGCGATCGCGCCGATGTGCCAGTACTCGGCCACCGACGGCATGGCCGGCGACTGGCATTTCGCGCACCTCGCCAAGTTCGCCATCGGCCGTGCCGGGCTGGTCTTCACCGAAGCCACCGCGGTCGAGGCTGCCGGGCGCATCACGCATGGCGACCTCGGGATCTGGAGCGACGCGCACATCGCGCCGTTCCAGCGCATTGCAACCTTCATCAAGTCGCAGGGTTCGGTCCCGGCGATGCAGCTCGCCCACGCCGGCCGCAAGGCGAGCATGCAGCGGCCCTGGTTCGGCAACGGCCCCCTGGACGAAGCCGACCGGGCGCGCGGCGACCGCGCCTGGGACATCGTGGCGCCCGGGGACAACCCGATCGGGCCGGATTGGTTGAAGCCCCACGCGCTGGCCCTGCCCGAGCTGGAGCGGATCAGGCAGTCCTTCGTCGATGCCGCGCGCCGCGCCGAACGCGCGGGGTTCGAGGTGATCGAGCTCCACAGCGCGCACGGCTACCTGCTGCACACCTTCCTCTCCCCGCTGTCGAACCCGCGCACCGATGCCTACGGCGGGAGTCTGGGGAACCGCATGCGGTTTCCGCTCGAAGTGGCGCGTGCAGTGCGCGCCGCCTGGCCGGAGGACAAGCCGCTGTTCGTTCGCATCTCGTCGGTGGACGACGTGGAAGGCGGATGGGGCATTCAAGACAGCGTCATTTATGCGCGCGAGCTCAAGAAACTGGGCGTGGACGTCATCGACTGCTCCTCCGGCGGCATCCAGGGCTCGGCGACCGCCGCCGCCAAGCCGATCACGCCGCGCGTGCCGGGGTTCCAGCTGCCGTTCGCCGCAAGCGTGAAAGCCGGCGCCGGGATCCGGACGATGGCCGTGGGCCTGATCCTCGACGGCCCCCAGGCCGAAGGAGCGCTGAAGGCGGGCCAGGCGGACATCATCGCCATCGGGCGCGAGGCGCTCTTCGATCCCCACTGGGCCCTGCACGCTGCGCGCGCGCTGGGCGCGGACCCCGAGTTCGCGCTGTGGCCCGAGCAGTACGGCTGGTGGCTGACGCGGCGGCAGCCGTTGATCGACAAGGTTGGGAAACGCTGAGCTTTCGGAGGTTTATGTACCGATACCAGTACATAAACTGACAGGAGATCGGCCTCTGTGGCCGACATTTGTAACTAAATCTTCATTAATCTGCGGGACAGGCGGCGCGCAGGGCATCGCGCGCGGCCGCGTACTCGGCCTCCACCAGCGCGGCCAGCGCCCGCGCGCTGCCCATGTCCTGCCGCCGTCCGGCAGCCTCAATCTGCTCGCACAGCGCTGCCAGCCGCGCCGCGCCGACGTTGCCGGCCGCGCCCCGCAGCGCATGCGCATTGTCGGCAAGCGCGGCGCCCTCCGCCCCGTTGGCCTGTTGTCGCAGCACTGCGATCCTGGCCGCAGCGCCGGCCGTAAATGCGCTGACGAACCCGGAAAACAGGGCTCCTTTTCCCCGGTCGAGGCCCACCAGGTCGGCCACCTGCCGCTCGTCGAGCACCGGGATCGGATCTTTTGTCATCGCGCGCATATCGGGATTATTCTACCCGCACCATGGGAGACGCCAAGCCATCCGCCGCGGCCTACGGTCCGCGCATCAAGGTCACCGCGGCCGACCTCGCGCAGACACGCGCCGAACGCGTGCGCTTCGCCTACGGCGAAACGCGCCTCGCCATCGCCCTGGTGGTCCCCGTCGTGGTGGTGGTCTGGCTGTTCCTGAGCGACGAGGTCGAACAGCGGCGCATCACGAACTGGTGCATTGCGCTGGCCGTCGCGTACGGCGCGCGGATGCTGGTCGGGGTTCTCCATTCGCGCGAGCCGCTGCCGGGCGACCCGGCGCGCGAGCGCGCGTGGACGGCCCTGTTCCACGCCGCCATTGCGCTGTCGGGGTTCGCCTGGAGCCTGCTCGTCTGGCATGTGCTCGAGCAGGCTCCGCCGGTGCTGCGCCTGTCCGGTGTGACGATCCTGATTGCGGTCTGCGCCGCGGCGTTGCGCGGGCTCTCGACGCTGCCCGTCGCCTACAGCCTGTTCGCCGCCGCGGTGCTTGCCCCGATCGCGGTTCCCGCGATCGCGACCGGGGAGTACACCGGGATGATGCTCGGGGCCACGCTGACGCTGTTCCTGGGCGCGATGATCGCGATGGCGCAGAGCGCAAGCGCTGAGTTCATCCGCCGCTCGGTGCTGCAGGCCGAGCTTGCGGACCTGCTCGTAGCGCACGAAGAGGCGAAGAAATCCGCCGAGGCGGCCAACCAGGCAAAAAGCGATTTCCTCGCCAACATGAGCCACGAGATCCGCACGCCGATGAACGCCATCCTCGGCATGACGCACCTCGCGCAGCAGGCGCGTCCGCCTGCCCCGGTGTCAGGGCACCTGGCGAGGATCTCGGTGGCGGCCAGCACGCTGCTGCGCATCATCAACGACATCCTCGACCTGTCGAAGATAGAGGCCGGAAAGCTTGCCATCGAGCCGGTGGAATTCGAGCTCGACACGCTCCTCGCCGACGTCCGTTCGATCACCGAGGTGAAGGCCCGGGAAAAAGGCATCGGGTTTTCGGTTTCCGTGGCCCCCGGCCTCCCGCGCGCCGTGGTGGCCGATCCGGTGCGGCTCGGGCAGGTGCTGGCCAACCTGTGCGCGAATGCCGTCAAGTTCACCGACCAGGGGGAGGTCACGCTGGCGGTCGGGCTCGAGGGCGCGCAAGCGGAGCGCATACGACTGTCCTTCGCCGTCGCGGACACCGGCATCGGCATGAGCGCCGCGCAACTGGCCGGGCTGTTCCAGCCGTTCACGCAGGTCGACACTTCCAGCACCCGTCGCAGGGCTGGCACCGGGCTCGGACTCTCGATCTCCGCCCGCCTGGTGGAAGCCATGGGCGGGAAGATCGGCGTGGACAGCGCTCCCGGCAAGGGCAGCACCTTTCGTTTCACGGTGGAGTGCGGCCGCGGTGCGGACACCGGCGCGTACCTGCAGGCCGGCGCGGACCGCCCGGACGCCGATGCGCCGGCGGACCTTTCCGGCAAGCGCATCCTGCTGGTCGAGGACGACGAGGTGAACCAGCTCGTCGCCGTCGGCGTGCTGGAACCGACCGGGGCCGTCGTCAGCGTCGCCTCGAACGGGCGGGAGGCCCTGGAACTGATCCAGCCCGGAAAGTTCGATCTCGTGCTGATGGACCTGCAGATGCCGGACATGGACGGCATCGAGACCACGCGCATCCTCCGGCAAAATCCCGCCCTTGCAGGTCTCCCGATCATCGCCATGACCGCAAGCGCGATGGCTGGCGACCGGGAGCGGCTGCTCGAAGCCGGGATGAACGACTATGTCGCCAAGCCCGTGCGCGTTGCGGCGATCTATGCCACGCTGGGGAAATGGCTGAACAAGTGAAGGACTCCGCACATGCCAGGGTTTGATCGATTGTTCGACTTGCAGAAGGACGCTGCCGTCGTGACGGGCGCGGGCAACGGCATCGGCCGCGCAATTGCGCTCGCACTTGTTGCGCAGGGCGTGCGCACCGTGTTTGCCGACGTAAACGCCGAAACCGTGAATGCTGCGGTGAAATCCGCCTCTGATCCGTCCCTGGCGCACGCCTGGGCCGGCGACCTCGCGCAGAAGCCCGAGTGCGACCGGCTGCTCGCCGACGCCGGCAGGCATCTCGGCCTGGTCACGCGATTAGTGCACAGCGCTTCGCCTCCGCGGAACGAGAAGGATCATCTCCTGGCAGTGACCGACCAGACCTGGGAGCGCATGCGTTCGGTCAACCTGGATGCCGGATTCCACCTCGGTCGCGAGATCGCCAAGGCGCTCATGGCGGCCAAGTCGCCCGGCAGCATGCTTTACCTGACTTCATTGCACGCCGAGACGCCGCGCAACCTGCCGCACTACAGCACCTCCAAGGCGGCCATGGCGATGCTGGTGAAGGAGATGGCCAAGACGTTGGGGCGCTTTTCCATCCGGGTCAATGCGCTGGTCCCCGGCGCGATCGCCGCCGGTGGCTTCGTCG
This sequence comes from Pseudomonadota bacterium, assembly GCA_031408275.1. Lineage (GTDB taxonomy): Bacteria > Pseudomonadota > Gammaproteobacteria > Burkholderiales > SG8-39 > SZAS-79. Next base: position 950 of record JANNWA010000614.1, on the reverse strand, counting down.
CCGACCCGGCGCTGGCCCGCCATATCCCGATTGGCCGGCTGGGCCGTGCAGACGATCTTGCGCCGATGGCCCTGGCGGTGCTGTCGGACAGGATCGCGGGTTACGTCACGGGCACGAGCATCGTCGTGGACGGCGGGCTCGCGCTGACCAACTGGTTCGATCCGCCGGATCTGGTCGGCTCCTGAAGCGCTAGTGTACTGGTACTGGTACGCTAACTGACAGGAGAGTGGCTCCTGTAAACGATACTACAAACCTATTTCACTGAATTCAGGCGCGCACCAGGCGTCCCGGCAGCGCTCCCGTCGCCTTTCCCCGGTCCATCACTATCTCCCCCGAAACGAACGTCGCCTCGTAGCCTGAAGCGTGCTGGACCAGCCGCCGCCCGCCGGCCGGCAGGTCGTGGACCATCTGCGGGGTGGACAGACCGAGTCTGGCGAAGTCGATCAGGTTGATGTCGGCTTTCATCCCGGGCTCGAGGGTTCCTCGGTCCTTCATGCCCATCGCACGCGCGTTGCGCCGGGTCTGCGCCTCGACCAGCCACTCCAGCCCGAACTTCGGCCCGCGGGTGCGGTCGCGCGCCCAGTGCTTGATGAGGTAGGTCGGGTAGCTAGCGTCGCAGATGTAGCCGCAATGCGCGCCGGCGTCCCCGAGACCGAGCAGCGCGGCCGGGTCGCTCATCATCTCGTGGACGATGCTCAGGTCCGACGTCAGGTAGTTGTAGAGCGGGAAATAGAACTTCCGCAGGCCCTCCTCCTCCAGCAGCAGGTCGTAAGCGACTTCCTGCGGCAGCCGGCCGGTGCTCGCAGCAATGCCTGCGACGCTGTCCTCCGGTCGCGGTTCGTATTCCGAGTCCGCGCCGATCGGGAAGTACTTGTGCAAATGCTGCGTGATGGTGGCGCAACCGAAGTGCATGTGCGCGTATCATCGCCGCCTGTGCGTCATCCGTGCTT
>JANNWA010000613.1:0-3610 GCA_031408275.1 Pseudomonadota bacterium | reverse complement strand
CGCCGCAGGAACGACCTACGTGACCCGGACCACGACCGGTTCCTGTTCCTGACCACTGGTCCGCAGTTGCACGCTCGGCTAGACTGATTCCCCGTCGTCAGCGGGCCGAGGGCGGTCCCGCGCATTCCTGATTGCGGCGGCGGGGTTCCCGATGACTCGATTCGTTTTCGTAACCGGTGGCGTGGTTTCCTCCCTCGGGAAGGGCCTTGCCTCGGCGAGCTTGGGCGCGATTCTCGAGGCTCGCGGACTCAAGGTCCGCATGGTCAAACTCGACCCCTATATCAATGTGGACCCGGGCACCATGAGCCCGTTCCAGCACGGGGAGGTGTTCGTCACTGAGGATGGTGCGGAAACCGACCTCGACCTCGGCCACTACGAGCGCTTCCAGTCCTCGAAGATGAAGCGCTGGAACAATTTCACCACCGGCCAGGTCTACGAAAGCGTGATCAGGAAGGAGCGCCGCGGCGACTACCTCGGCGGCACGGTGCAGGTCATCCCGCATATCACGGATGAGATCAAGGCCTTCGTGAAGCGCGGGGCCGGCGAGGCCGAAGTGGCGATCGTCGAGATCGGCGGCACGGTGGGCGACATCGAGTCGCTGCCGTTCCTCGAGGCGATCCGGCAGATGGGCCTCGAACTCGGGCGCAACAACGTCTGCTATATCCACCTGACGCTGGTGCCCTACATTGCCTCGGCGGGCGAGATCAAGACCAAGCCGACCCAGCACTCGGTGAAAGAGCTGCGCCAGATCGGCATCCAGGCCGACGTGCTGCTGTGCCGCACCGACCGGCCGCTGCCCGAGGATGACCGCCGCAAGATCGCGCTGTTCTGCAACGTCTCCAAGGAGGCGGTCATCGCCGCCTGGGACGTGGATTCGATCTACAAGATCCCGGCGATGCTGCACGACCAGATGCTCGACGAGATCGTCTGCCACAAGCTCAACATCCTCGCCAAGGCGGCGAATCTGTCCCCCTGGATAAAGCTGGTCGACGACCTCGAGCACCCCGAGCACGAAGTGGACATCGCGCTGGTGGGCAAGTACGTCGACCTGGCGGACTCCTACAAGTCGCTGTCGGAGGCGTTGATCCATGCCGGCATCCACACACGCTCGAAACTCAACATCCACTACATCGATTCCGAGTCCATCGAAAGCGGCGGGGTGGGAAGCCTGGCGGACATGGACGCGATCCTGGTCCCGGGCGGCTTCGGCGTGCGGGGCGTGGAAGGCAAGATCGCCGCGATCCGCTTCGCGCGCGAGAACGGGGTTCCTTATCTCGGGATCTGCCTCGGAATGCAACTCGCGACGATCGAGTTCGCCCGCAACGTGTGCGGGCTCGAAGGCGCCAACAGCACCGAGTTCGACCAGAACACGCCGCATCCCGTGGTCGCGCTGATCATCGAGTGGCTGGACCGGACCGGCAAGGTCGAGCGCCGCACGGACGAGTCGGACCTGGGCGGGACCATGCGGCTGGGCGCGCAAAAGTGCCCGATCAATCCGGGCACGCTTGCCGAACAGATCTACGGCACCGAGGTAAACGAGCGCCACCGGCACCGCTACGAAGTGAACAACGTCTACGTCCCGCAGCTGGAAGAGAAAGGCTACCGGGTATCGGCGCGCACCCCGAGCGAGAACCTCCCCGAGATGATGGAGCTCGCCGGCCACCCGTGGTTCGTGGGCTGCCAGTTCCACCCCGAGTTCACGTCCACGCCGCGCGGCGGGCATCCCCTCTTTACCGCGTTCCTGCTTGCGGCCCAGAAGCACCGGACGCGGGCGAAGCGCATCAGCCCGGGCGGGACGCTCACTGTCGTAGCGGCATGACGACGCGCAGCATCGTGGCATGAAGCTCTGCGGCATCGTGAAATGAAGCTCTGCGGCATCGTGACATGAAGCTCTGCGGCTTCGAGGCCGGCCTCGACAAGCCCCTTTTCCTGATCGCCGGCCCCTGCGTGATCGAATCCCGCGGCCTGCAGATCGAGACTGCCGGCAGGCTCAAGGAAATCTGCGCGCCGCTCGGCGTGCCGCTCATCTTCAAGTCGTCGTACGACAAGGCCAATCGCAGTTCCGGCAAGTCTTTCCGCGGCCCGGGCATGGACGCGGGCCTGCGGATCCTCGACGACGTGCGCCGCGAACTCGGCCTGCCGGTGCTGACCGACGTGCACACGGCCGAAGACGTGCCAGCGGTGGCTGCGGTGGTGGACGTGCTGCAGACCCCGGCTTTCCTCTGCCGCCAGACGGATTTCATCCACGCAGTGGCCGCGGCGGGGCGGCCGGTGAACATCAAGAAGGGGCAGTTCCTTTCGCCCCATGAAATGAAGAACGTGGTGGACAAGGCGAGGCAGGCCAGCGGCGCCGACAACATCATGGTCTGCGAGCGCGGCGCGTCTTTCGGCTACAACAACCTGGTGTCCGACATGCGGTCCCTTGCGATCATGCGCGAATCGGGTTGCCCGGTGGTGTTCGACGCGACGCACTCGGTGCAGTTGCCAGGCGGCAAGGGCACGGCCTCCGGCGGGCAGCGCGAGTTCGTGCCCGTGCTCGCGCGCGCCGCGGTGGCGGCGGGGATCTCGGGCATCTTCATGGAAACGCATCCCGAACCGGAGAAGGCGCTGTCCGACGGGCCGAACGCCTGGCCCCTGGGCATGATGCGCGAACTGCTGGAAACGCTGGTTGAGCTCGACCGGTCCGTGAAACGCAGGGGCTTCGTGGAAGACCGGATCCCGGCATGGGCGCCGGTGCAGGGATGAGACACGCGGCGAAAAACGCAACAACGGGGAAACGCACATGAGTTCAATCGTAGATGTGGTCGCCAGGGAGATCCTGGATTCGCGCGGCAACCCGACTATCGAGGCCGACGTATTGCTCGAATCCGGTGTCATGGGGCGTGCCGCGGTGCCCTCGGGGGCATCGACCGGGAGCCGCGAGGCCATCGAGCTGCGCGACGGGGATGCCGGGCGCTACGGCGGCAAGGGCGTTCTGCAGGCGGTGGAGAACGTGAACACCGAAATATCGGAGGCGATCGTCGGGCTGGACGCCACCGAGCAGAGCTTCATCGACAGCACGCTGATCGACCTCGACGGCACCGAGACCAAGGCGCGGCTAGGCGCGAACGCGATGCTGGCGGTTTCGATGGCCGTGGCCAAGGCGGCAGCGGAGGAGTCCGGCCTGCCGCTGTACCGCTATTTCGGCGGCTCCGGCCCGATGCAGATGCCGGTTCCCATGATGAACGTGATCAACGGCGGCGCGCACGCCAACAACACCCTCGACGTGCAGGAGTTCATGATCGTGCCCATTGGCGCGCAGAGCTTTCGCGAGGCGTTGCGCTGCGGGGCCGAGGTCTTCCAGGCCCTCAAGAAACTGATCGACGGCAAGGGCATGTCCACCGCGGTGGGCGACGAGGGCGGTTTCGCGCCCAACCTGCACACCCATGCCGCGGCGATCGAATTCATCCTCCAAGCCATCGAGAAAGCGGGCTACACCCCGGGGCAGGACGTGGTGCTGGCGCTCGACTGCGCGAGCTCGGAGTTCTGCAAGGACGGCAAGTACGTTCTGGAGTCGGAAGGCCTGTCGCTTGATTCGGCCGGCTTCACCGATTACCTCGCAGCCCTCGCC
>JANNWA010000612.1:0-2975 GCA_031408275.1 Pseudomonadota bacterium | reverse complement strand
ACATCGATCTGGTCGCGCAGCCCCAGCTCGACGGCACACATCAGCACCTTGCGTGCGTATGGCGAGGCGGGCGAGTAGTGAAGCTTCATGGCACTGTTCCTGCACGGGTGTTGGGCAGCGAGCACTATAGAGCAATCGGGGCCCCGCGGCACCGGCCGGGCGTTCCGGGGCCGTCTGGCGGGCGGCCCGCCAACGAGGCACAATCTGCGTGTCTGACCTAGGCAAATGTAATTGGAATGTTTATACTAAATTTCCAAACACCAGAATAATAATTCCAAAGCATTCGTGACCGGTGTTTCACCGGGCCATCAACATCGACGTTCGCCGTACCCAACGGGAGGAGACCCAATTGAACAAACGCACGTTCACCACGCTGTTTGCCGCGCTGCTTGCCATCGGAACGACCACCCTACCCCTGTCGGCCACGGCCCAGGACAAGGTTGTCTGGAAGGCCTCCGACGTGCATCCGCTCGGCTACCCCACGGTTGAGGCCATCCAGCGGATGGGCAAGAAACTCGAGAAGGAAACCCACGGCCGCATCTCGATCCAGATGTTCCCGTCGATGCAGTTGGGCGGCGAAAAGGAAATGATCGAGCAGGCCCAGATTGGCGCGCTGCAGATTGCCCGCATTTCCGTCGGTGCAATGGGTCCGGTGGCCGACGACGTCAACGTCTTCAACATGCCGTTCATCTTCCGTGACGAAGCGCACATGCGGAAGGTGATCGATGGCCCCATCGGCCAGGAATTGCTCGACAAGATCAACAACAACCCGAATTCGCGGCTGATCGTACTTGGCTGGATGGACGCGGGTACCCGCCATGTCTATTCGAACAAGGCTGCCTCGAAGCCCGAGGACCTGAAGGGCCAGAAGATCCGCATGATGGGCAACCCGCTATTCGTCGAAACGATGAACGCGATGGGTGGCAATGGCGTGGCGATGGGGTTCAACGAACTGCTCCCGGCACTGCAGACGGGTGTGGTTGACGGTGCTGAGAACAACCCGCCGACGTTGCTCGCGCAGAATCACTACCAGGTCAGCAAGGTCTACAGCCAGACCGGCCACCTCATCATTCCCGAGATCTTCGTGTTCTCGAAGAAGACATGGGAAGGCTTGTCGAAGGCCGACCAGGACCTGCTGAAGAAAGTCTCGCGCGAAGCGCAACTGGAGCAGCGCGCTCTCTGGGACGCGTATACCGTCGAAGCCGAAACCAAGTTGAAGGCCGCGGGCATCAAGTTCGTGCCGGCCGACAAGGCCGCGTTCTACAAGGCCACGCAGCCGGTGCGTGACAAGTACGGCTCCAAGTACGCCGCGCTGCTGAAGCGCATCGAAGACACCAAGTAAGCATGGTGACAGGGGCACGCGGCGCCGCAAGGGCCGCGTGCCTTTTTTCGACCATGGATCCGGGAGCTCTTACATGACCCTCAAGCATCGCTACGCGCAGGCCATGGAGTGGCTGTATCTGTTCTGCGTCGTCCTCTCCGGCAGCGCCTTGGTCATCATCACGCTGATCATTCCCTTCGGCGTATTCATGCGCTATGTCATGAAGAGCCCGCAGTCCTGGCCCGAGCCCGCCGCCGTGGTGATGATGGTGATGTTCTCCTTCATCGGCGGCGCAGCGGTGTATCGGGCCAACGTGCACGTGGCCGTGGAGGCCCTGCTCAACGCGGTGAAGCCTGAAATGCGGAAGCTGATGTTGTGGGGTGTGGACATCTGCATGGGGGCGACGGCTCTGTTCATGGTGGTGTACGGAATCCAGCTCTGCATCATCACCCACTTCCAGGGCATGGCCGAGTTCCCCTGGCTGTCCGTGGCGTACGTGTATTCCCCTATCCCGATCAGCGGCGCATTCACGCTGCTCTTCCTCATCGAGCGCGTCTGGGTCGGCATGCCGCCCCAAACGTCGGTCATGTACCGCGACGCCGCGACGGAGCTCGAATAATCATGGATGTCCTCGTCCTGCTCGGCTCCTTTGCCGTCCTGTGCGCGCTGGCCGTTCCCGTGGCCTACTCGCTCGGGCTTTCCGCCATCATCGCGGCCATCTACGTCGACCTGCCGCTCGAAGCCGTCATGCTCAAGATCTCGGACGGCACCGACGACTTCGCGTTGCTGGCCATTCCTTTTTTCGTGCTGGCCGGCGGCATCATGGCCGAAGGCGGCATGGCAATCCGGCTAATCAACCTCGCCGCGGTCTTTGTGGGATTCATCCGCGGTGGCCTGGCGCTGGTGAACGTTCTTGCCAGTACGCTCTTCGGCTGCATCTCCGGATCGTCGGTGGCCGACACCGCGGCCATCGGCTCGGTGATGATCCCGAAGATGGTCAAGGCCGGGTATCCGCGCGTATTCGCGACCAACGTCACGATCTGCGGTTCCGTGCAGGCGCTGCTGATCCCGCCGTCGCACAACGCCGTGATCTACTCGCTGGCGGCAGGCGGCACCATCTCGGTGGCCAGCTTGTTCCTCGCCGGCATCCTGCCGGGCCTGCTCTTCGGCATATGCCTGATCGGGCTGGTGCTGATCACGGCCCATCGTCGTGGCTATCCCAAAGGCGAGCCCACCCCGCTGAAGGATATCCCCAAGATCGTCACCGATGCGCTGTGGGGCCTTGGCACCGTCGTCATCATCATGGGCGGCATCCTCGGCGTCATCTTCACGCCCACCGAGTCCGCAGCCGTGGCCTGCGTCTACGCGTTTCTGGTCACCTTCCTCGTCTACCGCGACTACAAGTGGACCGAATTGCCCAATCTCGTGCATCGCGTGGTGAAGACCGTGGCGATGGTGATGATGCTGATCGGTTTCTCCGTGGCTTTCGGCTACATGATGGCCATCATGCAGATCCCGGCCAAGGTCACCGGGTTCTTCCTGACAATCTCGGACAACAAGTACGTGTTTCTGTTCCTGGTCAACATCCTGCTGCTGCTGCTCGGCACCTTCATGGACCTGGCGCCGATGCTGTTGATCTGCACGCCCATCTTCA
>JANNWA010000611.1:0-1995 GCA_031408275.1 Pseudomonadota bacterium | reverse complement strand
TCTCGGGCTTCGCTTTCCTCGACGCCCATGGGCGCGAGCTGGGCCGCGCCGGCAGTTTCCTCGCGGGTTCTTCCCTGAACATTCCCCTGCCCCGCACGGAGCCCGGTAACAGCGCGACGTTGCTCTGGGACGGCAACCTTGTGCTTGCGGTACGCGCCGACATCGTCTCCGATGGCGTACGGCTGGGCGAAGTGCGCGCCGAGCACCGGCTCGCAGAGCTGGCCGGCGTGACGACCGACGCATCCGAGCTGGGCGCGACCGGGGAGTTCGCCCTGTGCGACCAGCGCGGCGCGAGCCTGCATTGCGCCCCGACGCGCTTCCAGCTGCGGGGCTTCGATGTGCCGCTGGTGATCGGCGGCAGCCGCCTGCCCATGAGCTATGCGATGGAAGGGGCCACCGGCGTGCTCAAGCTCACGGACTACCGCGGTAAGCGCGTGCTGGCCGCATACACCCAGGCGAATTCACTCGGGGTGGGGCTGGTGCTCAAGACCGACCTGAGCGAGCTCTATGCCCCGATCCGCGGCCGCGTCGGCTACCTCGCCTTGACCCTGCTGCTCGTTGCGGCGGCGGGCGGTTGGGCACTGCGCTGGAAAGTGCGTCCCCTCGCCCGCGGGCTGGTGCTGGGCGAGCAGCGCCTGCGCGCCGCATTGGACGGCTCGCAGCTCGCGCTCTGGGACTGGGACGTTGCATCCGGCAGGGTACACCTCAGCGAGCAATGGTCGGCGATGCTCGGCGGCCTGCCGCATGAGGTCGAAACCGGCGCCGCGGACCTTGCCGCGCTCGTGCACCCGGAGGATGCCGCCCAAGTGCAGGAGCAGGTGCGCTCGATGTTCGGCGGCACCGCATCCCACTACGATATCGAGCATCGCGTACGCATGTACTCCGGCGAATGGAAATGGATTCGCAGCCGCGGCCGGATTGCCGAGCGTGGGCGCGATGGCCGGGTACTGAGCGCAGTCGGCACCAACGCGGACATCAACGAGCGTAAGGGCCGCGAACTCAATCTGGCCCACCGCGCGGCGCACGATGTTTTGACGGGTCTTCCCAACCGCGGCATGTTTCACGACCGCCTCGAGCAGGCCATGCGCCGCAGCAGCCGCAGCAAGGAACTCATGGCGGTGATGTACCTCGACATCGACAAGTTCAAGCCGGTCAACGACACCCTGGGCCACGCGGCCGGCGACGCCGCGCTGAAGGAGTTCGCGCGCAGGCTCATCGCGAGCGTGCGCGCCACCGACACCGTGGCGCGGTTCGGCGGCGACGAGTTCGCGGTGATCCTGGAGGGCCTGGCAGGGCGAGATGCCGGGATTCGGATTGCGGACAAGATCGTGACCGCCATGCGGGCCGGGTTCGAGCTGGAAGGACGGACTGCGTCCGTGAGCGCAAGCGTGGGGATTGCATTCGCCGCTGGCGCGCCCGAACCCAACGCGGAAGAATTGCTCAAGCGCGCCGACCGGGCGCTATACATGGCCAAGAGCGGCGGCCGCGACCAGTATTGCGTTGCGGCGGACGTGGCGGACTGATCGGGAAGGACTGAGCCGCGCCATAGCGTCATCCGGTTTGACGCGTGTAAAGGTATTCCTTACATTCAGTGCAAGTGGACGTTGCCGATGGTTCTCTTCCGCTTCGTCGACAAGCACGCGGAATGGATCGACTACCTGGACTATCACTGAGATGCCGCTTTCCTGGAACGAAATCCGTGACCGCTCGCTGGCGTTTTCGCGCGACTGGGCTGACGCCGAGTCCGAGCGTGCCGAGTCGCAGTCCTTCTGGAACGCCTTCTTCCATGTTTTCGGCATCGAGCGACGCCGGGTCGCGGTGTTCGAAAAGCAGGTCGCGCTTGCGCGCCCCACGGAGAAGCTGAAGCACGGCCGTATCGACGCCTTCTGGAAGGGCCAACTGCTCATCGAGCACAAGAGCGCCGGACAGGACCTCGATCGGGCGTTCGGCCAGGCGGCGGACTATTTTCAGGGGCTCGCCGAGCGGGACTTACCG
>JANNWA010000610.1:0-2170 GCA_031408275.1 Pseudomonadota bacterium | reverse complement strand
GCGTTTCATGGGTCTGCCCTCCCTCTAGATGTGGTCGAATCCACGCCAGCATGGGCGCCGATCCGGCGTGCATATGTGCGCAGACCGACATAGGGGCGGTGTTTCGACGAATATATATAAGCATCCGTCGCCCGGGGCCGGTCAACCGAAGGGGAGGTGGGGCGTTAATGGCAGGCAGGGCGCACGCGCCTTGTTTGTCTTACCGCTGTATCCCCCCACTTCCAAAAGAGCACCCCATGAACAAGTTGATCACGGCGCTGGTCGCCGGACTGTTTGCCGCCTCCGCGTTCGCACAAGCGCCCGCGCCCGCCGCCGTCAAGGCCGAAGCCAAGGCCGAGAAAGCCGACGCGAAAGCCGTCAAGGCCGAAGTGAAGGTCGATGCCAAAGCCGACGCGAAGGTTTCGGCTGCCGAAGCCAAGGCCGCGAAAGAGAAGGCTGCAGCCGACCAGAAGGCCGAAAAAGCGAAAGTCAAGGCCGACGCGAAAGCGGCGAAAGCCAAAGCCGCAGCCGATGAGAAGGCCGCAAAGGCCAAAGCTGCCGCCGACAAGAAAGCCGCCGCGTCCACCGCCAAGACCGCCACGGTCAAGGCGGACGCCAAGGCCGACAAAGCGACCGCCAAGGCCGAAACCGCCGCAGTCAAGGCGGAAGGCAAGGCCGACGTGAAGGCCGCGTCGCCGAAGTAAGCAGCACCCCGGCCGCGAGGCCGCAGGAAAAGGGCAGCGACTGGAAGTTCAGTGCTGCCCTTTTTGCGTTCCGGCCCGAATACCCGGGCGCCCCGGATTTCCCTTCAGCGGTCGGGCCCCAGCACCCGTTCAAGTCCTTTGACGTCCAGGTTGGAGATCTGCTTCTGCTGGGCTTTGATCAGTCCTGCCCTGTGGAAAGTGGAAAAGACCCGGCTGACGGTTTCCAGCTTGAGCCCCAGGAAGCTGCCGATCTCCTCGCGTGTCATGCGCAGCACAAAGTCCGAGCCCGAGCATCCGCGACGCAGGAACCGCCCGGAGAGGTTGATCAGGAAGGCAGCGAGGCGTTCCTCGGCGCTCATGCAGCCCAGCAGCAGCATGACCCCGTGATCGCGCTGGATCTCGCGCGCCAGGACCGTGTTCAGACGGCGCTGCAGCGTGGGAATGTCGCGTCCGAACTGCTCGATGAGGGAGTAGGGCATCGAGCAGACGTCGCTGTCTTCAAGCGCGATCGCGCTGCTTTCGCACACGCCGCTGCCCAGCCCGTCCATGCCGAGAAGCTCACCGCCCATGAAAAAGCCGGTGACCTGCTCGCGTCCGTGGCTGTCGGCCACGGTGGACTTGAAGAAGCCGCTGCGCACGGCATAGATGCACCTGAACGAATCCCCCGCGCTGTACAGGGCTTTCCCGCGTTTGATCCGGCTGCGCGCGTAGACGATATTCTCGAAATGGCCGAGTTCCTCGGCGGGCACGCCCGAGGTAAGGCAGGTCTCGCGCAGGTTGCACTTTGCGCAGGTAATCCCCGATCGGTTGGCGCCTGTCGGCAGGTTGGGGAGGTTCGTCCGGGAGAGATCCTGGCGCAGGGCGATGGCAGGCATGTTCGAGCCGATTCTGTCCACCGGCGGCAGCGCCTTCTGTGCGCTGCCCAACATAGTCGCGCGCTCAGCCTCGGTTCATGTCGCGTTCCATGGCGCGGCGGATCCGCTCCAGCCGGTCGTGGTAGTCCTCCGCATCCCCGTAGCCGAGGAATTCCCTGTGGCGCGCATGGATCCCGAGCACCTTGCGCGCGTGCTTGATCGGGCAGAAGTACTGCTCGGTACGTGCGACGACCTCGGTGCAGTAGGCGAGCAGGCCGTTGGCGTAGGCGCAGTACTCGCAATGGATTCGCTCATACAGGTTGAGGTAGCCCAGCTGGTGGCGGTCGAACACGATGTAGTCGGCGCGTTTCACCTTGGCAATCCGGTAGATCGGGAAGCTGAAGGCTTGGTACGCGGACACCGTGAGGTCCAGCTGCACCTTGGGGTTCAGCATGTAGTAGATGATCGGGCCGGTGACGAGGTTCTGCGGCCGGTCGGTGACGAGCCAGCGCAGGACGCTGCGCTTGAGTTTGCGGTGCGCGGCGCGGACATCTTTCTCGAACTCGACGCGCCGGCCCTTGATCGTGAACGCGATGCGGCTTTCCTGCGCGTGCAGCGTGGCCTGCAATTGCT
>JANNWA010000609.1:0-4343 GCA_031408275.1 Pseudomonadota bacterium | reverse complement strand
AAAATCCCGGCATGGTTTCAGTCGTCCAGCTGCACGCAAATGGCCCCGGGGAAGGGCGCGCAGCCCTGCTCGACACGCTCGGCCGCGATCTTGCCCTGGCCGATCGCGAGGTGCTTGCGCGCGCGCTCGACTTCGCCGAGCCGCTGTACGCCGGCCATACCCTGTCCACGGGCGAATCCGTGTGGCCCCATGCGCTGGGCCTTGCCGGGAGCCTCGCCGCGATCGGCATGGACGCCCCCGCGCGCGCTTCGGGAATCCTGTTCGCCGCGCCGAAGTACCTGGGCAAGCCCGATGAACTGCGCGACAAGTTCGGGGCCGAGATCCACAGCCTCGCCGCCGGGGTGGAAAAGCTCTACCAGCTGCGCGTCTCGACGCGCCCGGCCCGCGCCGGCGGCAAGCCCTCGGACGACGAGCAGGAAAAGCAGTCCGAGGTCCTGCGCAAGATGGTGCTCGCGATGGTAGAGGACATCCGGGTGGTGATCGTGCGCCTGGCAAGCCGCACGCAGACCCTGCGTTTTTTTGCGAAGAACCCGAACGCCGACCGGGAAAACTACGCGCAGGAATCGCTCGACATCTATGCGCCGCTCGCCAATCGGCTGGGCATGTGGCAGCTCAAGTGGGAGATCGAGGACCTTGCGCTGCGTTTCATCGACGCGGAGGGCTACAAGCGCGTCGCGCGGATGCTGGACGAAAAGCGCGCCGAACGCGAGGAGTTCATCCGCAGCGTGACCGCGCAGCTCGCGCGCGAGCTCGATGCGTCCGAAATCCGCGCCGAGATCCAGGGCCGCCCCAAGCACATCTTCTCGATCTACAACAAGATGCGCGCCAAGGCGCTCGACTTTTCCGAGGTGCTCGACGTGCGCGCGGTGCGCGTGATCGTCGACTCCCTCAAGGATTGCTACGCGGTGCTCGGCATCGTGCACAACCTCTGGACGCCGATCCCGCAGGAGTTCGACGACTACATCTCGCGTCCCAAGGCCAACCTGTACCGCAGCCTGCACACCGCGGTGATCGGACCCGACGGCCGTGCGCTGGAGGTGCAGATCCGCACGCAGGAGATGCACCACCACGCCGAATTCGGCGTCGCGGCGCACTGGCGCTACAAGGAGACGGGCGCGGGCGCGCGCACGGGGGAGGCCTTCGACGAGAAGATCGCCTGGCTGCGGCAGCTGCTCGCCTGGCGCGACGAGGTCGCGGATTCGGCCGACTGGGTGGAGCGGTTCAAGCACGCGGCCCTGGACGACACGGTCTACGTCATGACGCCGCAGGGCAAGGTGGTGGACCTGCCCGCGGGCTCCACGCCGGTGGATTTCGCCTATGCGCTGCACACGGACCTCGGGCACCACTGCCGCGGCGCGAAGGTCGACGGGCACATGGTGCCGCTCGATACGCCGCTCAAGAACGGCCAGCGCGTCGAGATCGTCTCGGCCAAGGTCGGCGGCCCGTCTCGCGACTGGCTCAACGCGGAGCTCGGATACCTCAAGAGCCACCGCGCGCGACAGAAAGTGCGCCAGTGGTTCAACAATCAGGCCCTGGCCGACACGGTCGCCTCCGGTCGGGCCATCGTCGAGCGCGAGATGAACCGCGAGGGCGAAGGGCGCGCGAAGCTCGACACGCTCGCCGTCACGCTCGGGTTCGCCAAGCCGGACGACCTGTTTGCTGCGGTGGCGAGGGACGAAGTCAACCTGCGCCAGATCCAGGTCGCGCTGCGCACGTTGGTGAGAGGCGAAGCGGCGCCGCCGCCCGTCGAGCCCGCGGGCCCCGCCATGCGCAAGACCAAGTCCGGCGGCGGCGACAGCGGCATCCTCGTGGTCGGCATCGACCACCTGCTCACGCAGCTCGCGCGCTGCTGCAAGCCCGTGCCACCGGACCCGATCCGCGGCTTCGTCACGCGCGGCCGCGGCGTGTCGATCCACCGCGACGACTGCCCGAGCTTCCATAACCTGTCGGACAAGCATCCCGAGCGGGTGATCGACGCCGACTGGGGCGCGAAGAACATCGGCGCATTCTCGGTGGACATGGTGGTGGTGGCCTCGGACCGGCAGGGGTTGCTGCGCGATGTCGGCGAGGCCCTCGCGCGCGAGAAAATCAACGTCACCGCGGTGAACACCCAGTCCAAGCAGGACCTCGCCTACATGCGCTTCACCTGCGACGTGGCCGACCTCGACCAGTTGCGCCGGTCCATCACCGTGGTGAAGGACGTCGCAGGCGTGCTGCGCGTCTCGCGGGGCTGAGGACAATCAAGGACACAAGATGCAGGACCTGCTGAACCACCCGGCGGTGCAGGCCGGGATCGCGCCTTTCGTCGCCGGTCTCATCGTCGCGCTGGTCTTCGCACCCGCGCGGCTTGCGGGTCTCGCCGCGATCGCCGGACTTGCGGTCACGGTCTGGCTCGTGGGCGGATTCAGCTTCACCCCGCTCACTGCCACGCGCAAGATCATCTTGGTGAGCCTCGTTGCGGCGGGCACTGGTGTCTGCGCGGACCTCGCGTTCAAGCCGACGCGCGCTTCCGGCGTTGTGCTCGGGGTGCTGTTCGGCGCTGGCGCCGTCTGGGTGTTCTGGACGGTGTTGGCGCAAAAGCCGCTGAAAGAGGCGCTGGCCCTCGGTGCGGGCGTCTGCGCGCTGGTGGCGTGGCTCGTGGCGACCTGCCATGCCCTGCGCGACGCACCGCTGCGGGCGGGCGCGGCGGGACTCGCGCTCGGCATGGGCGTCGGGATCGCGGCGATCCTCGCGGCCTCGGCCTCGTTCGGCCAGTACGGCATGGCGATCGGGGCTGGCTGCGGCGGCCTGCTGCTGGTCCAGGCGATCCGCGGACGGACCCTGGCGGCGGGGGCCACGCTAACTGTCTCCGTGGGTACCGCGCTGGGGCTGGTCGCCAGCGGTGCTTTCATGCTTGCGGAGCTGACTTGGATGGCGCTGCCCGTGCTCGCGCTCGTGCCGCTCGCCGTGCGCATCCCCCTGCCTGCGCGGCTGCCCGTCTGGGGCGAGGCCGCGCTCGCGTCGATCCTCGGTGGAATACCGGCAGCTGCGGCGTGTTACCTCGTATGGCAGTCGAGCCGGGGCAGCCCCGGCTAGAATGCGTCCCGGTCCATTCCCACGTCACGCACAAGGAACTCCAGCATGAAGAAAGCCGTACTGTTCGCCCTGGCCGCCGCGCTGCCGCTCGCCGCGGCCGCCAACCCCGAGAACTACACGCTCGATCCCACGCACACCTATCCGCATTTCGCCGTCGACCACCTTGGCGTGTCTACCATGTGGGGGCGCTTCAACAAGACCACCGGCAAGTTCATGCTCGACCGCGCGGCCAAGAAGGCGAGCATCGAGCTCGTCGTCGACACCGCCTCGATCGACACCGGCGACAACGTGCGCGGCAGCCGCCCGCGCGCGCGCGACGAGCACCTGCGCACGGCGGATTTCTTCAACGTGCAGGAATTCCCGACCATGACCTACAAGTCGACCAGCGTGAAGTTCGCCGGCGACAATCCCTCCGAGATCGAGGGCCAGCTCACGCTGCTGGGAGTCACCAGGCCGCTCGCGCTGAAAGTGGAGCGCTGGGTGTGCAAGGACAACCCGATGAACAAGAAGCCGATGTGCGGCGGCAATGCCTCGGGCGCGTTCAAGCGTTCCGATTTCGGCATGAAGTACGGCATCCCGGGCGTCGGCGACGAGATCAAGCTGTTCATCGAGGTGGAGGGGTACAGGGACTAGGCGCACTCGCTGATGCGACCGGCGTGACAGTCTTGTGACGTTCACGAGCATTTCGCTTGGCCTGCGTCACCTAGCATGACAACATTGCAGGATGATGTCAGCCGACGTTCTCCTGTGGTGGATCCTCCTGTGCGCCGTGAGCGGGCTCAATATCGTCGCCTGGTCGCTCTCGGTCACGGCCCTGGGGCGGCGCCAGCCGATGCTTCCGCCCGAGGTCTACGCGCGTCGCAGGCTCCAGCTGCTGCTGTCCGCCGGATACGTCTTCGGCTGCGCGTTCCGCTCCGCGCTCCCGGTGTACGACGTGGGGCGCGTGTGCATGTTCGACACGTGGCTTTCGAGCGTGATCGTCGGGCGGTCGGTCGCGACTTTCGCGGAGCTGTGCTTTGCGCTGCAGTGGGCGCTGATGCTGAACGAGGTCTCCCGCGCCACCGGCAGCGGCGTCGGCCGGGTCACGTCGGCGGTGGTGGTCCCCCTCATCGCGATCGCGGAGACGTTCTCGTGGTACTCGGTGCTCACGACATCGAACCTCGGCCACGTGGCCGAGGAGTCGATCTGGGGCCTGAGCGCCGCGCTGATGGTCGCCAGCCTGGTGGCGATCTGGCCGCGCTGCAACGCGACGTGGCGCCCGCTGCTGG
>JANNWA010000608.1:0-1915 GCA_031408275.1 Pseudomonadota bacterium | reverse complement strand
CGCACAGCGTGCACGGGATGATCGGGAAAGCCTTGAGTTCGGCGTAAGCCGCGAGGTCGGCCTCGGGCACATAGGCCAGCGGGCGGATCACCACGTGTTTGCCGTTGTCCGAGACGAGCTTGGGCGGCATGGCCTTCAGCTTGCCGGCATAGAACAGGTTCAGGAAAAAAGTGGCGAAGATGTCGTCGCGGTGATGGCCCAGCGCGATCTTCGTGGCGCCGAGTTCCCCGGCGACGCGGTAGAGCACGCCGCGCCGCAGGCGCGAACACAGCGAGCACATCGTCTTGCCTTCGGGGATCACGCGCTTCACGATCGAGTAGGTGTCCTGCTCGACGATGCGAAACGGCACCCCGCGCGCCTCGAGGTACGCGGGCAGCACGTCTTCGGGGAACCCGGGCTGCTTCTGGTCGAGGTTGACCGCGATGAGTTCGAAGCTCACGGGCGCCTTTTCCTGCAGCGCCATCAGCACATCCAGCATCCCGTAGCTGTCCTTGCCGCCCGAGAGGCAGACCATGACGCGGTCGCCCTCGCCGATCATGCCGTAGTCGACGATCGCGTCGCCCACCATGCGCCGCAGGCGTTTTGCGAGCTTGTTGGCCTCATGTTCCGATTTTCTCGGATCGCGGCGCGGGACGATGCTGATAGGCTGGGAGCTCATGGGTTCAGATATTCACACTGCGCCCGCCGTCCACCGCAATCACCTGGCCGGTAACGTAGGGCGCGCCCGCCGCGAGGAAATACACCGCGCGCGCAATGTCTTCGGGATCGCCGAGGCGCTTGAGGAGCGTGTCTTCGATGATGTGCTTTCGGACCTCGGGCGGGAACTGGCCGTCCTCGGGCCACGCGATCGCGCCCGGCGAAACGCCGTTCACGCGCACTTCCGGCGCTAGCTCCATGGCCAGGGACCGGGTCATTGCCGCGAGGCCCGCCTTGGCGATTGAATACACGACATACCCCTGCAGCGGCCGCTCGGCGTGGATGTCGACGATGTTGACGATCGAGCCATGCGATTTTGCGAGCTCGGGCGCGGCGGCCTGCGAGAGGAGCAGCGGCGCCTTGACGTTGGTGCCCACCAGGTCGTCCCAGCTCTTGTCGTTCACCTCGCCTACCGCGGTCGGGAAGAAACTCGACGCGTTGTTGACGAGCAGGTCCAGCCGCCCGAAGCGCTCGACCGCCGTGCGCACCAGCAACTCCGGCGCGCTGTGCGCGAGCAGGTCGGCCTTGATGCGCACCGCGCTGCCGGCGCGCAGGCCGTTGAGTTCGACCTCGAGCGCGATGGCCTCGGCCTCCGAACCGCGATAGTGCAGCAGCACCACGGCACCGTGAGCATGGAGCTTGCGCGCGATCGCCGCCCCGACGCGCCGCGCGGCGCCGGTGACCAGGGCAACTTTGTCTTTGAGGTCCTGCATGAAAGGCGGTACGCAGTGGGGTCCGCAGTGGAGCCAATTGCGGATTTTACCCAAATGGGGGACGATGCCCGCCCCATGTTGCGCCCCGCCTCCCCTTTGCCCGACCCGGGACCCGATGCGCTCGAGGCCAGCCGGGCGCTGGTCGCGCGCATTGAGGCGGCCGTTGCGGCGGCCGGCGGCTGGATCAGCTTCGCCGAGTACATGCAACTGGCGCTCTACTCGCCGGGCCTGGGCTACTACACCGGCGGGACCGCCAAGTTCGGGCAGGCCGGCGATTTCGTCACCGCCCCCTCGCTCGGCCCCCTGTTCGCGCAGACGCTCGCGCCGCAAGTGGCGGAGCTGCTGCAGCAAAGCGTGCCGCAGATCCTGGAATTCGGCGCCGGGGGCGGTGAGCTGGCCGGGGAGCTGCTCGCCGAGCTCGCGCGGCTCGGCTGCCCGGTCGAGCGCTATTCGATCCTCGAACCCGGCGCGGAGCTCGCCGCGCGCCAGCGCACCACGATCGAGCG
>JANNWA010000607.1:0-17594 GCA_031408275.1 Pseudomonadota bacterium | reverse complement strand
CGCTGGCCGAGACGCTGACCGAGACCGAGCAGGCTTTCCAGCTCGGGTTCGTGGCGATGTCCGACCAGATCATCGCCGCGATCCGCATCGTTTCCTACGTGGTGATCTTCATCATCATGGCGGTGATGGCCAACACCATGGCGATGAGCGCGCGGGAGCGCACGGCCGAATACGCGACGCTCAAGGCGCTGGGGTTCGGGCCGCGGTTCCTCGCGATGCTGATCGTGGGAGAGTCGCTTGCGATCTGCCTCATCGGCGCGGGGACCGGGCTCCTGCTGACCGGGCCGGCCGCGAGTGCGTTCAAGCAGGCTATCGGCGGGATCTTCCCGGTGTTCACGGTCTCCGGCACGACGATCGCCCTGCAGGCCGGGTGTGCCGTGGTGATCGGCCTGGCCGCGGCCGTCGTGCCCGCCATCAGCGCAGCGCGCGTGCGCATCGTCGAGGGCTTGCGCTCGATCGCCTGAGCGGACAACCGGCCATGGCGCTCCCTTTCACCTACGTCGTTCGCAACCTCTGGACCCGGCGGGTAACGACGGCGCTCACGGCAGGGGGGCTCGCGCTGGTCGTGTTCGTGTTCGCGACGGTGCTGATGCTCGACGCCGGCCTCAAGCAGACGCTGGTCACCACCGGGGAGTTCGACAACGTGGTGGTGATCCGCAAGGGCTCGGAGACCGAGATCCAGAGCGGCATCACCCGCACCCAGGCGGCGGCCATCGAAACCCATCCCGCGGTGGCCATCGGCCAGGACGGCCGCAGGCTGGTGTCGAAGGAGGTCGTCGTGCTGATGTCACTGAAGAAGGTCGGCGCGGCCAAGCCCTCGAACGTGGTCATCCGCGGCACCTCGGCGGCGGGACTGGCGCTGCGGCCGCAGGCCAGGGTCGGCGCCGGGCGGGCGTTCGCGCCGGGGTCCACGGAGATCATCGTCGGATCCGCGATCGCGAGGGGCTTCGAAGGGGCGGGCATCGGCAGCACGCTGCGCTTCGCGCAGCGGGAGTGGACCGTGGTGGGCGTGCTCGAGGGCGGCGGGAGCGGCTTCGACTCCGAGGTCTGGGGCGACGCCGACCAGCTCCTGCAGGCGTTCCGGCGCGTCGTGTACTCGTCCATGGTGGTGCGCCTGGCGGAGGGCGCGGATTTCGACAAGCTGCGCACGGACATTTCCAGCGATCCGCGGCTCACCAACGAGGCCAAGCGCGAGCAGGTCTTCTACAGCGACCAGTCGAGGGCGCTGTCCACGTTCATCAACATCCTCGGCCTCACGCTCACCAGCATTTTTTCGATCGGTGCGACGATCGGGGCGATGATCACTATGTACGCGTCGGTGGCGAACCGGGTCGGGGAGATCGGCACCTTGCGGGCGCTGGGCTTCCGGCGCAGCAACGTGCTGGCGGCTTTTCTGCTGGAGGCGCTGCTGCTGGGCCTCGCGGGCGGGTTCGTCGGCCTCGCGTTCGCCTCCCTGATGCAGTTCGCGTCCTTTTCCACGACCAACTTCCAGACTTTCGCCGACCTGGCCTTCAGCTTCACCCTCACGCCGGGCATCGTGGTGAAGACGCTCCTGTTCTCGGTCGCGATGGGGATGGCGGGCGGATTCCTGCCGGCGCTGGGTGCGTCGCGGCTGCAGATCGTGGACGCGCTGCGCGCAGCTTAGCCGCCCTTTCGTCCAGCCTGGCTGCGAGAACTTTGTGCGTGGCAAGAGTTTCGGGCATCCGTACGAAGGCCCGAACCACATATACGGACGCTTCGACGGCACGAGCGCTGTTCAAAATGGAGGCAGCCATGATTGCGCCGTGTTCTGTAAACGCGAGCGGGGCGCGGCGCAACCCCATTTTCGCGCCCGGATTGGACATCACAAATTGTGATCTCCAATTTTCAAACTCCTCGGCTGACAGAGTGGGTTCGGCTTGCCTACTGAGGCGGTCTTTAAGGTCGCAATTTGCGATCTCAAAGCGGCAAGGTATTGATTGGCCGGAAAGAAACCAACCCAAACCTTGGTCAATGATAGATTGCGGGCTCAGAAGATCCAGGGGAGACAGGAATGCAGCAGGCCGTCCTGATGATGGTGCTGGCGACCATGGTGTACACCGTGTCGCTCGACCTGCGCGTCGCGGACTTCCGCTATGTGGTATCGCACCCGGTGGCGGTGGGCGTCGGGCTGGTGTCGCAGTTCGTGCTGCTCCCGGGTGCGACGCTGCTGGCCACGCTGGTACTCGACCTTCCGCCCGCCACCGAGGCGGCGATGATGCTGGTAGCCGCCTGTCCGGGCGGCGCGTTGTCGAACGTGATCACGCACCTGGGACGGGGCAACCTCGCACTTTCCCTGTCGATCTCGGCGGTGTCCAACGTTCTGGCGCTGCTGCTCACGCCGCTGAACTTCACGCTGATGATCGCCGCCAACCCGCAGACCGCGACCTGGGCGCGCTCGATCTCGGTCGACCCGGCCGGCCTCGTCCAGAGCCTGGTGCTGCTGCTCGCGCTGCCGATGGCCGCGGCGATGCTGACCACGCGCAACGTGCCGGGCTTCGCGTTGAGGATTCGTATTCCGCTGGCGCGTTTCGCGGCGTTCGCCCTGCTGGCCTTCATCGCCCTCGCCGTGGCGTCCCAGTGGAAGCTGTTCCTGGTCGAACTGACCCGCACGCTGCCCCTGGTGGTTTTCCAGAACGCCCTGGGCCTTGGCCTCGGATATGGCGCTTCGGTGCTGGCCAAAATCACGGTCGCCGACCGCCGCGCGGTGATCGTCGAGAGCGGCATGCAGAATTCGGGCCTCGCGCTGGGTATCATTGCGGCGCAGTTCGGCTCCGACCTCGCGATGGTCGCGGTGGCGGGGCTGTGGGGCATCTGGCACATTGTTTCGGGCGGCGCGCTGGCATTGCTGTGGCGGCGCCTCGACAAAAAGGAACTCGCAAATGCTTGATCTCGTGATTCGCGGCGGCACGGTGCACGACGGCCTGGGCAATCCCGGACAGTCTGCCGACATCGGCGTTCGCGACGGCAGGATCGAGGCGATCGGCAAGGTCAGCTCGGACGCCAGGAAAACGATCGATGCCACCGGCGCCCTTGTCACGCCGGGCTTCGTCGACATCCACACCCACTACGACGGCCAGGCCTCCTGGGACGAAACCTTCAGCCCGAGCATCTATCACGGCGTGACCACCGTGGTGATGGGCAACTGCGGCGTGGGCTTCGCGCCGGTGCAGAAAGGCGAGGAGTCGCGCCTCGTGCAGCTGATGGAAGGCGTCGAGGAAATCCCGGGGGCGGTGCTCGCCGAAGGCGTGCGCTGGGGCTGGAAGAGCTTCATCGACTACGCAAACGTGCTCGACACGATGCGCCACAGCCTCGACTTCATGACGCTGGTGCCGCACGACTGCCTACGCCTGTTCGTCATGGGCGACCGGGCCGCGAACCTCGAAGCCGCCACGCCGGAGGACCTCAAGCGCATGCGTGAGTTGCTGCATGAGGCCATGGCGGCGGGAGCTGCCGGGTTTTCCACCGGGCGCTCGGACAACCATCGCACCTCCAAGGGGCAGGACACGCCTGCAGCCATGGCCGCGCAGGACGAACTGGTGGCGCTCGCAGGCGCCTACCAAGGGCTGCCCTATCGCGTGATGCACGCCGTGAGCGACTTCGACTGCATGCGCGGCGACCCGGCCGGGCAGCGCGCGCGCTTCGACGCCGAATACGACCTGCTGGAGTCGGTTGCGCGCGCCGCAGGCCGCCCGCTCGCGTTGACCTGGCTCGAGCGCGTCAACGCCCCGCCGCAGTGGCAATGGCTCGCGGAACGGGCCCAGGCGTCCAAGGCGAACGGTGTCGACATCCGCCTGCAGACCGCCTGCCGCGCCATCGGCGTGATGAACGGCCTCGACACCAGCTTCAACATCTTCATGGCGATGCCGACCTACCAGGAGTTCGCCGCGCTGCCGCTGCCCGAGCGCGCCGCGCGCCTGCGCGATCCCGCCGTCAAGGCGCGCATCCTCGCCGAGAAGCCCGTGCGCCTCGCCCGCGACGGCTCGCCGATCCCGCCGCTGGTGGACCAGATCCTGGCGCAGATCGAACAGATGGCGGCGCTGATGTTCCCGCTGAAGGTCGGCGCGGCAGGGCCCGACTACGAGCCGCTGCCCACCGAGTCTTTCGCCGCGCGCGCCGCGGCCCGTGGCGTCAAGGCGTTCGAGGTCCTGTACGACTACCTGGCCGAGGGCGACGGCTCGAACCTCATCTACTTCCCGATCTTCAATTACCTGCGCGGATCCCTCGAGACGGTGCGCGCCATGCTGGAGCACCCGCAGGCGCTGCATGCGCTGTCCGACGCCGGCGCGCATGTGGGTACGGTGTGCGATGCGAGCCTGCCCACCAGCCTGCTCGCGCACTGGACCCGCGACCGTACGCGCGGGCCGAAGTTGGGGCTGGAGCAGGCGGTGGCGATGCTCACCTCGCGCAATGCGCAGCACATGGGACTGAAGGATCGCGGGGCGCTGCAGGTGGGAATGCGCGCGGACATCAATGTGATCGACTACGCTCGGCTGGCTGCGCTGAAACCCGAAATCGTTCGCGATTTGCCGGCGGGCGGCCGGCGCTTCGTGCAGGGGGCCAAGGGGTATGTGGCGACAGTGGTGAACGGAGAGGTGGTGTGCGCCGAAGGGAAGATCACCGAGGCGAGGCCGGGGCGGTGGCTGAAGGCGGGTTAGGATTGGTGCCTGGCATATGCGCCAGAGAGAATTTGACTTCCCGTGTCTCCCTGTTTTGCGAGTTTTTGCGTTTGCGCGAATGCGCAAACACGTAAACTCGCAAAACAGGGAAATTCATTAACTTCAAATGCGGAGTAAAGCGTGCCCGAACACCTGCGCCCCATCCACTCCAGCCTGTCCCTCTCTGCCGCCGAGAAGATCATCGACGCCGCCATCGCGGCGCGCCGCAAGGAAGGCCTGCTGCCCCTCGTGGTCGCGGTGCTCGACTCCGGCGGGAACCTGGTCGCCTACAAGCGCGAAGACGGGTCGGGGATATTGCGATTCGACGTCGCCTTCGGCAAGGCCTGGGCAGCGCTTGGAATGGGGATGTCGACGCGGTTGATCCGCGACCGGCTTGCGCAGCGCCCGGCGTTCCAGGGCGCGCTGGCCACCGCGTCGGACGGCCGCTTCATCCCGGTTCCGGGAGGGGTGCTGATCCTCGATCCCGCGGGAACTGCGGTGGGCGCGGTGGGCATCAGCGGCGACGCGTCGGACAAGGACGAATACTGCGCGATCGAGGGCATCAAGGCGGCCGGGTACAGCAGCGAACCGGCCGCGGCAAGCCCAGAGTGGCGCGCCGCCGGACTTTAATCCAGGGAGACTGAACCATGAATCGTCGCCATATTCTCAAGTTTGTGACGCTTGCGGTGCTGGTGTTGTGCGCCGTGCCGGGCGCCGTTGCGCAATCGGCGTACCCGTCGAAACCGTTGCGGCTGGTGGTGCCGTTCCCGCCGGGCGGTCCGACGGACGTGTTCGGCCGCGCCTATGCCGCGAAACTCTCGGCCGTGCTCGGGCAGACCGTGGTGGTGGACAACAAGTCGGGCGCGGGCGGGATCGTCGGGACGCTCGAGGTCAAGCGCAGCGCCCCGGACGGCTACACGCTGAATTTCGGCACGGCCTCCACCAACTGCATGTACCCGCTGCTCACCGACAAACCGCTCTACGATGTGCTCAACGACTTCGCGCCGGTGGCGGTCATCGGCGGGGCGAGCATCGTGATCACCGGGAACCCGTCCCTGCCGCCGACGCTGAAGGGGGTGCTGGACGCCGCCCGCGCGCAGCCCGGCAAGGTGCAGTACGGCTCGCCCGGCAACGGGACCCTGATGCACATCACCGTCGAGCGCCTCAAGCGGGAGTCCGGCGCCGACCTGCAGCACATCCCGTTCCGCGGCAGCGCGCCTTCCATGCAGGCGCTGCTCGGCGGACAGATCGGCCTGTCGGTCGACACCATCGGCCCTTCGCTGCAGAACCACAGGGCGGGCAAGATCCGCATCCTCGCACTGGCCAGCGCGCGCCGCTCGCCGCTGATTCCCGACGTGCCCACGGTCGACGAGGCGCTGGGCATCAAGGGCTTCGAAGCCTTGCTGTGGAACGTGATCGTGGCGCCGGCTGGCACGCCGCCCGCAGTGATCGAGATCTTGTCCCAGGCCACGGCGAAGGTGATGGGCGACACCGCGCTGCAGGAACAACTCGCCGGCCTTGGCATTGAAACGATGACGGGTTCGAACCCGGCGTCGGCCGCCGCGTACATCCGCTCGGAAATGGCCAAGTGGAAGCCGGTGATCGACGCAAGCGGCGTCAAGGTGGCCGAATGACCGTCCGCGAATGCTTCGAGGTCTCGGTCGAGGGCAAGGTCGCGCATATCCGCCTGTCGCGTCCCGAACGGCTCAACGTGATGACGCTCGCGTTCTGGCGCGAGATCCCGGAGATTGCGCGGGAACTGGACGCGCGCGGCGACGTGCGCGCCGCGGTGATTTCCTCCACGGGCAAGCACTTCACCGCCGGCATGGACCTGGCGGTGTTCCAGGGGGCTGGGTCTTCCGAGGTTACGCTGGACACCGATTCTGTAGCGGCGCGCGGGCGCTTCCGGCAGAAGCTCGTCGAACTGCAGCAGAGCTTCAATGCGCTGGCCGAGGCGCGCTTCCCTGTGATCGCCGCGGTGCAGGGTGGCTGCATCGGCGGCGGGGTGGACCTCGCCACCGCCTGCTGCCTTCGCTATGCCACGACGGATGCGTACTTCGTCATCCAGGAAATCAACATCGGCATGATGGCCGACGTGGGGACTTTCAACCGCATGCCCAAGCAACTGCCAGAGGCGGTGGTGAGGGAGCTCGGCTACACCGGCGACAAGCTCGGCGCCGAGCGGGCCGAGCGGCTCGGATTTGTGAACGGGCTGTTCGATACGCACGAGGCGCTGGTCGAGGGCGCGCTGGCCGTGGCCAGGCGCATAGCGTCCAAAGCGCCGGTGGCGGTGGCCGCGACCAAGCAGATGATCTCTTACACCCGCGACCACTCGGTGGCCGAGAGCTTCGAGTACATGAACGTGCTGCAGCCCGGCGTGTTCAGCGTCGCGGACATCCAGCGCGCGGTGGGGGCGGGCAAGACGGGCAAGGCGGCGGAATTCGAAGACCTGCCGCCAAAGCAGGCGTAGGCAAAACAGCAATTTCCCGGAGGGGGGGTCGCAATGCGCAGCACGATGATGCAGGTTCCGCTGTCGCTCAATCATTTGCTCGAGCGCGCCGGGACCTTGTTCCCGGAATCGGAAATCGTCTCGCGCCTGCCGGACAAGTCGCTCAGGCGCCACACCTACGCCGAGTACTACGCGCGCACGCGGCGGCTGGCCGCGGCATTGCAGGCGCTCGGCCTCGAGAAGGGCGACCGCGTCGCCACGCTCTGCTGGAACCACCACGCCCACCTCGAGTGCTATTTCGGCATTCCGGCTGCGGGCGGGGTCATGCACACGCTCAATCTTCGGCTGTCGCCCGACGAGATCGGCTGGATCGCCGCCGACGGTGAGGACCGCTTTCTTGTGATCGATGACATCCTTTTGCCGCTGTACAAGCAGTTCGCGGACAAGCACAAGTTCGAGCGCGTGATCGTGTTCCCGTTTTCGGGGGCCGTGGTTCCCGCGGAGTTCGACGACTACGAAAAGCTGCTCGCGTCAGCGCCGGATAGTTTCGAGTACGCACCCCACGACGAGAACGATCCCGTCGCCATGTGCTACACGAGCGGCACTACGGGGCGCCCGAAAGGCGTGGCGTATTCGCACCGCTCGACCGTGCTGCATACGCTGGTGGGATGCCTGCCGGAGTTGTGGGGCCTGGCCGGGAGTGACGTCGTCCTGCCGGTCACGCCCATGTTCCACGCGAATTGCTGGGGCATGCCGTACGGGGCCGTCATGCTCGGCGCCAAGCTCGTGTTTCCCGGACCGCACCTGCATCCGCAGGATCTCCTCGACCTGATGCAGCTCGAACCGCCCACGATGGCTTTGGGTGTGCCGACCATCTGGCTGTCGTTGATCCAGCTGCTGGACGCCAATCCGGGCAAGTGGAAACTGCCCGCGGGGATGCGCAGCCTGGTTGGCGGCGCGGCGGTGCCCATATCGCTGATCCGCGCGTTCGCCAAACACGGCGTGCACATCAAGCAGGGCTGGGGCATGACCGAGACCTCGCCGCTCGGGTCGGTCAGCTACATCAAGCCCGAGCTTCTCGGCGCTTCCGATGACGAGCGCTTTCGCCTCGCCGCCACCGCGGGCGTCCCGGTGCCGCTGGCGGAACTGCGCATCGTCGGTGACGAAGGCATCGCGCCCTGGGACGGCAAGTCGGTCGGCGAGATCCAGGCCTACGGGCCGTTCATCACCGGCAGCTATCACAACGTTCCGCTCGATCCGGTCAAGTTCACTCCCGACGGCTGGCTGCGCACAGGCGACGTCGGCAAGTTCGATGCGCACGGCTACCTCCACATCACCGACCGCACCAAGGACCTGATCAAATCGGGCGGCGAATGGATCAGTTCGGTCGACCTCGAAAACGCGATCATGGCGCATCCGGGTGTGGCGGAGGCGGCGGTGATTGCGGTGCCGCACGAGAAGTGGGGCGAACGGCCGCTGGCCTGCGTCGTGGCCAAGCCGGGGCAGTCGGTGAAAGTGGACGAGTTGAACGCGCTGCTGGCGAAGACCTTCGCCAAGTGGCAGCTGCCGGATGCCTACGAGTTCCTCGACGCGATTCCGAGGACGTCCACGGGAAAGTTCTGGAAGGTGAAGCTGCGGGAGAGGTTCGGGAAGGCGGGGGGCTAGGCTTCGTTTGTGGCCTGTCTTGCCTTTGACTTCCCCGCTCTCACGATTTAGCGAGTCTAAGGGTTGCGCGATCGCGCAACCCAAGAGGCTCGCTAAATCGTGAGATATGGAACTTCAAAACCTGCACCGACTTCGAATTCAGCTAACGCCCCAGCGTAACGATCACCAGCCCCAGCGTAAGCAACGCCATCCCGGTGATTTCGGTGCGTGACAACCGCTCGCGGAACAGCTTTCGCGATACGACGGGCGCGATCAGCAGTTCGACCAGCCCCAGCGTCCGCACATGGGCGATCGGTTCGATCGCCATCGCGGTAAACCAGCCGGCGGAGGCGGCCGCACCCATGAACCCCGCGAACAGAGATCGTCGCCACGCGCCGAACACCCGCACCACGACGTTGCGGTCGCGCGCAAGCAGCCAGCCGCCGAGCAGCACGGTTTGCAGCGACTGCGCGACGACCAGCGCGAACGCGGCCGACATCATGAAGGGCGTGTCGCCCAGCGCGAGCGCCGCGCCACGATAGCCGACCGCCGAGAAGGCGAAGAACGCGCCCGAAGCGAGGCCGAGCATCGCCGGCAGCGAGGTCCATCCGGTCAGCATGGTGCGCAGCGGCCGCTCGCGGTCCGCAGGGGTGAGGAGCAAAACGCCGAGCGTCCCACTCGCCACGGCCAGGGCCGTGGTCACGGTCACCGGGTCGCCGAGCACCACCAGGCCGAACACCGCGACCTGGATGATCTCGGTCTTCGAATAGGCGACGCCCAAAGTGAAATTGCGCTCGTGCATCACGCGCAGGAGCAGGGCGGTGGCGATGATCTGGCTGATCGCGCCGAACGATACCCAGCCGAGAAACGCGAGATTCGGCGTGGGCAGGGCGTAGCCGCCGATTGCGTGTACCCCATACAGCCAGAGCAGGGCGAACGGCAGCCCATAGAGGAATCGCACCAGCGTCGCGCCGAGCGTTCCCAGCTCGGCCGTGAGGCTGCGCTGCGCGGCATTGCGCAGCGTCTGGGCGAAGGCCGCCCAGAGCGTGACGGGAATCCATAACCAGTCGGGCGCCATCACCGCAGTGTATCCGCAAGCGCTTTCATGCGACGCGCAATGCCTGGAGCAATGGCAGGCGAATGCGTGCAAAAGCCCGTGCGTCGGCGGTGAGTTGGGTGAGCTGCTCATCCGAATCCGCCGCAAGGCACCGGGCGGCGTCGCGTGCCCAGCCCGCCTCCGAAGTGATGCCGAGTGCGATTGCGCGCAGGAACAGCATCTCGCGGCGATCGGCATACACGCCGGCCCCGATGACCGGGGAGGCGAGCGCCGACACCTTGTCCGAGAGCGCCGCACCCTCGAGGATCCGCGCATTCAACGCCTTGCAGCGGGGCGCGGCCGCGTCGATCGCGGCGGCTGCCTGCGCCGGATGCACGCTGCCGATGCCGGTGAGCATCAACGCCGCTTCGACCAGGGCATCGAAGCCGATCGCGCGGCACGCCGGATGCGCCTCCAGCTGGCCCAGTGTCTTGGGTGCGTAGCCGTCCTCCGCCAGGGCTGCGACGAACGGCGCGTATGTCTCCGCCGGCAGTTCGACCTCGCCCCCCGCGAGGGCCGCCCGGGTGGGCACGTGCCCGGGATGCTGGATCAGGGCGAACGGGATGCTGCGCAGGCGCGCGGCCTGGGCGGCGGGCGAAACCGCCGGCGCGCCCCGCGTGAATACGTCGCGCCGGAAGCGTTGGTTCGAAAGGTAGTCGAAGGTGGTCTCGCGCAGGCCGGGATCCGCGATGCCGCGCAGCAGTGCCTGTGCTTCGGGCCGCAGGCCGCGTCCGGCGACGTGGTCCGAAAGCGTCGCGGAGGCGGCGAACGTGAGCTGCGCGGCCGAC
Organism: Pseudomonadota bacterium; assembly: GCA_031408275.1. Taxonomy (GTDB): domain Bacteria; phylum Pseudomonadota; class Gammaproteobacteria; order Burkholderiales; family SG8-39; genus SZAS-79. Next base: position 6,941 of record JANNWA010000607.1, on the reverse strand, counting down.
AGCGCCTCGACAACCTCCGCGGAGGGCATCGGATGCCAGTCCCGGTTGAAGTATTCGTGCGCAAGGTAGTGCCGGCTGCGGGTCTGCATGTCCGCCAGCCAGCCTTCGAGCCCGGGGTGTGCCGGGAAGAAATTCGCCCCGGCATCCAGCATGGAGCGGGCGAAATCGAGGGAGGCGTCGATCCTTGCCGGAAGGCCGGCTCCCGCGGGCGAGGCCGCCTCGGCGTGCCGGACCATGAGGTGCCGGAGCGGGACCTCCGCGGCCCAGCCGGGCATGCAGTTGTAGCTGACGAAGAACACGCCTCCCGGGGCGAGCTTGCGCCGGACGATATCCACCACGAGACGGCGGTTCTCGGCGGAGACCCACGACCATGCGGCGTGCAGCGCGATCACGTCGAATTGCGGCACGTCGTTGCGCGCGGCGAAGGTTTCGAACGAATCCACGGACAGTTGCGCCCCGGCGCCCGAAGCCTGCGCCAGATCGCGCGCGTTTTCGGCGTGGGCGGGGTTGAAATCGATGCCCCAGAACTCCCCCGCACACGCCGCGGCATGGATGTTGACCGAAACGCCCTGCCCGAACGCGAGCTCGAGGTACCGGAGGGGGCGGCCGGCGGGCAGACCGGAGATGCCGCGCGAAACACACGCGAGGTCCAGGATTGCAGGCGCGAGCTCGGCGCAATAGCCGTGCGTGTAGTCGACCTCCTGCACGTAGCCGTCCGTCCCGCCCATGTCTGCCGATGATTCCTGTGTCGATTGGCCCCGCATTCTAGCGATGTCGTGCAATGCCGGGCCGGATTTCGGTTCACTGCTTGACAGGGTGGGAGCGCCTGCCAGAATCGACTTTTCTTGTCGGGCGGCAACGGAGGAAACACATGAACAAGGAAATGGCGGAAGTCCTGGTGCGCGTGGGCCCGGACACCCCGATGGGCAAGCTCATGCGCCGGTACTGGGTGCCGATCCTTTCCGCGTGGGAGATCCCCGAGCCCGACTGCCCGCAGGTGCGGGTCAAGATCCTCGGCGAGCGATTGCTGGCGTTCCGCGATTCGGAGGGCAAGCCCGGCCTGATCGACGAGTTCTGCGCACATCGAGGCGTATCGCTCTTCTATGGGCGCAACGAGGAGAACGGCATCCGCTGCTCCTACCACGGCTGGAAATTCGACCGCGACGGAAAGTGCGTGGAGCTGCCCTCGGTGCCGGCCCTCGCACCGAAGATGAATATCACCGCCTACCCGTGCATCGAGCGCGGCGGCCTCGTGTGGGCCTACATGGGGCCCCCGGGCAAGGAACCCCCGCCGCCCGGCCTCGAGTGGTGCGGCCTGCCCGAAAGCCATCGCTATGTTTCCAAGCGCCTGCAGGAGTGCAGCTGGCTGCAGGCCATGGAGGGCGGCATCGACACCACCCACGCCTCCTGGGTGCACCGCTATGAGCTCGACAACGACCCGATGCACCGCGAAGCCCTTGCCAACAAGTACATCAAGGCCGACCGCAATGCCGTGTTCGACGTCGAGGACATGCCGCATGGCCTGTCGATCTACGGCCGGCGCAACGGCGAAGCCGACTCCTACTACTGGCGCGTCACCCAGTACATCTTCCCGTGGTACACGCTGATCCCGCCCTTCGGCCCGCACCCGCTCGGCGGCCATGTCTGGGTGCCGATCGACGACCAGAACTGCTGGGCCTGGAGCATCAACTTCTACCCGGACAAGCCGCTTTCGGCCGAGGAACGCGGCGACCTCGAGAAAGGCCTGGGCATCCATGTGAAATACGAGCCGGGGTCGTTCCGCCCGGCGGCGAACAAGGACAACGACTACCTGATCGACCGCAGGGCGCAGCGCGAAAAGCGCTCCTTCAGCGGCGTGGAAGGGTTCTCCGTGCAGGATTCCTCGCTGCAGGAGAGCATGGGGCCGATCCAGAACCATGCGAAGGAGCATCTTGTCGCCACCGACAAACCGATCGCGATGGCGCGGCGCATGCTCTTCAATTCCGCGCTGAACCTGTCGCAGGGCATCGAGCCGCCTGCGCTCGAGGATTCGGCGCAGCGGGTGCGCGCGGCCGCGGTACTGCTCGAGCGCTCCGCCAGCGTGACCGAATGGGCAGAGGGCGTGCTGTACGATGAACTGGAACAACCGGTGTTTTCACTTTGAGGAACATGATGAAAAGTTTCAATCCGCTGCGCCTGGGCGCTGCTGCGCTCGTATTTGCGGCGCTGCCGCTGGCCGGCATGGCGCAGGAATGGGCGCCGTCGAAACCCGTGCGCATCATCGTTCCCGTCGTGGGCGGCACCAATGACCTCGTAGCCAGGCTGGTGGCGCCTAAGCTGCAGGAGGTCCTCGGCCAGTCGGTGGTCGTCGAAAACAGGGGCGGCGCGGGCGGCAATATCGGCGCGGACATGGTCGCCAAGGCGGCGCCGGACGGCCACACCCTGCTGATCGGGTACAACGGCCCGATCGCGGTGAACGTGTCCCTGTTCGACAAGATGCCCTATGACCCGGTCAAGGACCTCGCGCCCATCACGCTGGCGGTGACGGCGCCCCAGTTCCTGACGGTGCACCCGAGCGTGCCGGCCAAAACGGTGGCCGACCTGGTGGCGATGGCCAAGGCGCAGCCCGGCAAGCTCAGCTACGCGTCGATCGCGGTCGGCAGCGCATCGCACCTGACCATGGAAATGCTGAAGACCGCGGCCGGCGTGGACATTGTGCACGTGCCTTACAAGGGGTCGGCCCCGGCGGTCACGGACCTGCTGGGCGGCAACGTGCAGACGGCGTTCTTCGTGCCGGGTAACGTGCTGCAGTATGTCAAGTCGGGCCAGATCCGCCTGATCGCGTCCACGGGCCGCAAGCGCTTCGCGAGTACGCCGAACGTGCCGACGATGATCGAATCGGGGTATGCGGACTTCGAGGCCGTGGCCTGGATCGGCTTTCTCACCACCGGCGGGACGCCGCGGCCGATCATCGACCGCTATAACCGCGAGATCGTGAAGATCCTCAACTCTCCCGAAATACGCGACAAGCTGCTTGCGGTCGAGTTCGAGATGGTGGCCGGCACGCCGGAGCAGTTCGGGGAGTGGATCCGCACCGAGATCCAGCGCTGGGGCAGGGTAATAAAGCAGACGGGAGCGAAGGCGAACTGAAGATGTCCGAGAAACCCATCCCCCATCCATCGACTTTCGTCGAGCAGCGCCGGCTCGAGCTCATCAGGGGCTACCGCGTCCACGAGTCGCGCACGCCCGCAAAAGCCGTGCGCGTGGTCACGCCTTCGCAGACCGTGGGGCCGTTCTACCCGCAGGCGCTGATCGGGCCCGGCGAGGACGACCTTGCGTGCAAGGCGCCCGGCGGCGCGCGCGCGCAGGGTACGCCCATCGTTTTTTCGGGGCAGGTGTTCGACGAGGCCGGCAAGCCCGTGCGCGGCGCGCTGGTCGAGGTCTGGCAGGCCAACAAGTGGGGCAAGTACGAACATCCCGTGGACCAGACGCCCGAGCCTGTCGACCCGCATTTCAGGGGATACGGGCGCATGCTGACGGATGCCGAAGGGCGCTTCCGGTTTCGCTCTGTCAAGCCGGGCGCCTATCCCAACCCGGGCTACGACGACTGGTTCCGCCCGCCGCACATCCATTTTTCGATCTTCGGCGCAGGTGTGATGCAGCGCCTGATCACGCAGATGTATTTCCCCGGCGAGAAGCTGAACGAGATCGACCCCATCCTGAACGGCATCGAGGACCTGCAGGCGCGGGCTTCGCTCATCGCGCGGCAGCTGCCCGACGAACACGCGGGAATGGAATCGGGCTCGCTGTCGTTCGCGTTCGACATCGTGCTGCGCGGCAGCGGCGAAACGCCGTTCTTCGTCGATCCCTGAGGGTTGGACAAGCTGGCCGACAACCACGCGCGGGACTGCCTCGGGCCGGTCCCGAACCCTTCCACGCCGCGCTGGACCCTCCCCGCGGGGGCTTGGGACACGCATTTTCACGTGCTCGGGCCGCAGGAGCGCTTTGCGTATTCGCCCACGCGCAAGTACACCCCGCCCGAAGCGACGCTCGAGGCGTGCATGCGGATGCACGGCACGCTTGGCATTGCGCGCGGGCTGGTGGTGCACGCCAACACCCACGGGTTCGACAACTCGGTGGACCTCGACGCGGTGGCGCGTTCCGGTGGCAGATATTTCGCCGTGGTCAGGCTGGATGCCTCGGCCACGCGCGCGGGATGCGAGCAGTTGCACGCCCGGGGTGCGCGCGGCGTGCGGTTCGCGTTCAATCCGCAGCACGGCGGGTCTCTCGACCTCGCGGTGTTCGACCACGTGCTCGCCTGCATCGAGGGGCTCGGGTGGTTCGTCGAACTGCATTTCGAAGCCGACGCCCTGCCGGGCCTGAAAGACTGGCTGGCCGCCATTCCCGCTACCGTGGTGATCGACCACATGGGACGCATCGATCCGTCCCTCGGGACGGCACAGGCGCCGTTCGGAGTGCTCCTGGAACTCGCGCGGCGGGAAAACATCTGGATCAAGGTCAGCGGCGCGGACCGGATCACCAAGACTGGTGTGCCGTATGCAGACGTGACGCCGCATGCGCGCCGACTCATCGAAACGGCCGCCGACCGCGTGATTTGGGGCAGCGACTGGCCGCACACGGGGGTGTTCGACGCTGCGCGCATGCCGGACGACGGCCGGTTGCTCGATGCCCTGCTCGATTTCGCGCCCGACGACGCCACGCGCCACAAGATCCTCGTCGACAACCCCTGCCGACTGCTCGGCCTGCCGGAAGCCATGTCATGAAACGACTGCACGGAAAAGTAGCGCTAATCACGGGCGGGGGCGCCGGAATCGGTGCGGCCACCGGGCGGGTCTTCGCCGCCGAGGGGGCTGCGGTTGTGCTGGTCGACCAGGACCCGGCGGCACTTGAAAGGACCGTGGCTTCGATCCGGGCCGCCGTGGACGGCGCTCGGATAGCGCACTTCGCGGCCGACGTGGCCGACGCCGGACAGGCAGCGCTCGCCGTGGCCCACGGCATGCGCGCGTTCGGGCGGCTCGACGTGCTCGTCAACAACGCGGCAATGCGCAATTACTCGGCGGTGGCGGATGCGACGCCGCAGGAATGGCAGGCGATGCTCGGGGTAAACCTCGTCGGCGCAGCGAACTACTGCCGGGCCGCGCTGCCCGAACTGCGGCGGGCGGGTCGCGGCAGCATCGTCACGGTCTCGTCCTGCTACGCGGTGACCGGGCGCAAGGGCATGGGCCTGTACGACGCGACCAAGGCGGGCCTGCTCGCGCTCACCCGTACGCTGGCATTCGAGGAGGCGGCGCATGGCATACGCGCAAACGCGGTGTGCCCGGGCTCCACGCTGACCGATTTCCACATCCAGCGCGGCCAGGCGGCGGGAAAATCAGTCGAGCAATTGCGCGGCGAGCGCAGCGACAACTCGCTGATCGGGCGCTGGGCTTCACCCGAAGAGGTCGCCCACCCGATCCTGTGGCTCGCCTCCGAAGAGGCTTCGTTCATCACCGGCGCCACGCTGATGGTGGACGGGGGGCTGTCCATCATGTGAGTTGCTTGCGACACTCGAGCAGTTCACGTTTCTGCTTCGCGTCGAGCTTCGGGTAGGCGAGGCGCAACCCGAGGAAGGTATCGAGCACTATGCGCTGCACGATCAGCCGGGCGTTGTGCTTGTCGTCGGCCGGCACGGCGTACCACGGCGAGTCGCGGGTGCTGGTCGCCGCGAGGCACGCTTCGTAGGCGCGCATGTACTCCTTCCAGTACTTGCGTTCCTCGATGTCGGCGCGGCTGAACTTCCAGTTCTTTCCCGGGTCGTCGATGCGCTGGAGGAAGCGCCTCTTCTGCTCCTCCTTCGACAGGTGCAGGAAGACCTTGACCACGCGCGTGCCGTTGCTGTGCAGGTGCCGTTCGAGGCCGGCAATCGAACGGTAGCGCTCCTCCCAGACCTTGTCCCCGCTGGCGCCATCGAGCGGGAGGTTCTGGCTGCGCAGGATCTCCGGATGCACGCGCACGATCAGCACTTCCTCGTAGTAGGAACGGTTGAAGATGCCAATGCGCCCCCGCTCGGGCAGGTTGCGCACGGCGTGCCAGAGGAAGTCGTGGTCCAGTTCCTCCTCGCTCGGGTGCTTGAAGCTGAACACCTGGCAGCCTTGCGGGTTGACACCCGACATCACGTGCTCGATCACGCCGTCCTTGCCGGCCGCATCCATCGCCTGCAGGATCAGCAGGACGGAGTGGCGGTTCGAGGCGTACAGCAGGTCCTGCTGGGCCCGCATCTGGCTGACGTGCCGGGCGAGGAGCTCCTGGTAGTGCGCCTTCGATTCGTAGAACGGCTGCACCAGTGTCGGCCGCTTGTGGAGGCTGACTCTCTCTCCCGGTCGGATGCGTAATGTCCCAGCGTCTATCTTCATGCCTGCCCTCCGGGCGGGATTGCGGATTTCCAGAACCGCGCGCAATCGGCGATGCGCCTGAGCGCCGATTGCGCAGCGGCGATGCTGTCCATCTCACGCGCGGCGAGCCAGCCGAGGATGAAGGGCGCCGCTTCGATGGCGCCCGGCAGCCCGGAGATCAGGCGCCTGGCGACGACGGAGTCGTTCATCGCGCCCAGCGCATCCTGCAGGCCCACCAGTTCACGCACATAGGGCTTCACGTCCTGCGCGGCGAAGAGCGAGCCGCAGAACTCCACGGCGTACCGCAGGCGCTTGGTGGCGATGCGAACCCGGTGCCGCTCCTCCGGGGTCTGCCGCCGGAGCTTCGCGCCGTCGCGCTGCAGCCGCTTGTGGCGCTTGCTCACCTCGCGCACCGCGAACTCTTTCAGCGTGGGTTCCAGCGGGCCGGGCCGGGCCGGTGCCGCGAGCCATTTCTCGATCGATTGCACGAAGGCCGCAAACCGCGCGGACCCCAGGGTCTCGCGCGCAATGCTGCGCGCCCTGGCGCGGTACCGCCGCGCGGTTTGCGGC
>JANNWA010000606.1:0-6604 GCA_031408275.1 Pseudomonadota bacterium | reverse complement strand
TGCTGAAGGCGGAGCGCCCGATGCTCGTCACCGGCTACGGCGGCAAGAGCAAACGCACCTCGGACGCGATCGAAAGACTCTCGCGCCTCGCAGGCATGCGCGTGTTCGAGAACGCGCCGGTCATCAACATCGGGCGGGAGTTCGCGGGCTTTGCGGGTTTTCGCGTCGCCGACTGGCTGCCCAAGGCCGATTTCGGGCTGATGGTGGACACCGACGTGCCGTGGATCCCGCGCGACACCGCGCCGCACCCGGAAGCGTACTGGGCGCACATCGACATCGACGTGGTGAAGAAATCGATCCCGATGTGGAGCTTTCCGGCGCAGGAGCGGATCGAGGCCAATGCGGGGCAGGTGCTCGAGCAGCTCGCCGAAGCGGTCGGGGCCATGGCGAATGCCGCGTTCAAAACCGCTGCCGCTGCGCGCTGGAAGACCATGGAAGCCGAATTCGCCGCGCGCAGGAAGAAAACCGCCGATCTCGCCGCCGACCCCGGCACCGTCGGCGCGATCAATGTCGATTACTTTGCCGCGGAGCTCGGCAAGCGCCTCGACCCCGAGGACACGATCCTCTCGGAGGCCGTGACCAACAACCCGGTGTTCGCACGGCAGGTGCCGCGCCCGGTGGCCTGCACCATGATCCGCCACAGCGGCAGCGGCCTCGGCGCCGCGGGCGGGCTCGCGCTGGGGGTGAAGCTCGCACGCCCGCAGCATCGCTCGGTGCACATCGTCGGCGACGGGGGCTTCTACTTCGGCAACCTCGACTCGGTGTTCGCCGTCTCGAAGGAACACGGGCTGCCGATCTTCAGCATCATCGTCGACAACGCGGGCTGGAACGCGGTGCGCGACGCGACGCTGCGCGTGTACCCCAAGGGCACGGCGCTGGAGCGCGACGCGTTCCAGTCGCGCCTGCCCAAGGGCATGGATTTCTCGAAGCTCGCCGCGGTCAGCGGCGCCTACGGCGAATGCCTCGCCGACCCGGCCGACACCGGCGCTGCGATCGAGCGATGCCTGGCCGCGCTCAAGGAAGGGCGCAGCGCGCTCCTGCACGCCAAAGTCACGCCGATCTGAGTCGGGATATGATCGGGGTATCAGAGGAGACAAAAAAATGAAAATCAGGATCATCGCCGCCGCGGCCTTCGCGTTAGCGGCCTTCGTGCAACCAGCCTTCGCGCAGTACCCAACCAAACCTGTGCGCATCGTCGTGCCGGTCACCACCGGCGGGCCGAGCGACCTCGTCGCGCGCATCCTCGGGGACAAGCTTTCGGCCGCGCTGGGCCAGCCGATGGTGATCGAGAACCGCCCCGGCGCCTCGCAGACCGTGGGCATGGCCTTCGTGGCCAAGTCCGACCCCGACGGCTACACGGTGCTGCAGGCCGCGGCCAACATGGCGATCAACCCGATCCTCATGAGCGACCTGCCGTTCGACACGGTCAAGTCCTTCGCGCCGGTGTCGCTCACGCACATGACGCCGTACGTGTTTGTCGTCAGCTCGCAACTGCCGGTCAACACGCTGCAGGAGCTCTTCAAGTACATCCGCGACAACAAGGGCAAGGTCACCTACGGCACCACCGGGCAGGGCAGCCCGCAGCAGCTGGCCACGCTGCTGCTCGCGCAGCAGGTGCCGCTCGGCGAGATGACCGAGATCCAGTACAAGGGCAGCTCGGCCGCGCACCCGGACCTGATCTCCAACCGCATCACGTTCATGATCGACCCGCTGGCCGCCTCGGCGCCGCACATCAAGGCCGGCACCCTGCGCGCACTCGCGGTGACCACGCCGCAGCGCAACCCGTCTTTCCCCAACGTACCGACCGCGACCGAATCGGCCGTGCCGGGCTACGACTTCGCCAGCTGGGGCGGGATGTTCGCTCCCGCCGGCACACCGCGCGACATCGTCATGAAGCTGAACGGCGAACTGGCCAAGGCCCTCAACGGCACGGACATCAAAAAGCGCTTCGAGGACATGGGGCTGGTGGCCAAGCCCAGTTCGCCCGAGGAGTTCGGCGCCTTCCTGCAGGCCGAGATGGCCCGCTGGAAGGGGATCCTCGCGAAGAAGCCCTGACCAAAGCCTGAAATCCTGATACTGTTTCAGCCATGACCAAACACTTCAATTTCTTCACCTTCTTCTTCGGGCTGCTCTTCCCGGTCTTCATCATGGTGGCGCTGGTGCGCATCGTGATGAACGACATGGTGGTCATCAAAAGCATCTGGTCGTGGTGGACCCTGATCTTCACCGTCGCCGGGGCGCTGGCAGGGACGATCCTGCAGGTCACCATGCAGCCCAAGGCCAAGAAGAAGGTCGGCGAGAAGTAGCCGCCGGCCCGGCCGGGCTCAGGCGGCCAGCATCTTCGCCAGCTCGCCGCTCTCGGCGAGCGCCTTCAGGTCGCTGGCGCCGCCCACCAGCACGCCTTTCACGAACACCATCGGGAACGACGGCCAGCCCGTCCACATCTTGAGCGCGTTGCGCCGCCGCCAGTCCGAGAGGTAGCTGCCATACTCGAGGTAGTGGTGGGCGATCCCGCGGCTGTCCAGCAGGCGCCTCGCCTTCTTCGGCATGGGGTTCTGCGCCATGCCCACCACCACTACAGCGTGCGCGGCCACTGCGGCCTGCACTTCGCGCACGATGTCGGCATGGCTGTTGGCAACCGCCTCGCGCACGGCGGGATGGATGTGTGCTTCGTCGAGTACGCTGCGGGGCATTGTGTCTCCGGTCAAAGACTCCACCTCAGGGCGGCCACGCCGAAGAGGATCCTGTGGAAAAGCATGACCAGCAGCGCCAGCGCGATGCCGCCGCCCACGGCCATGAAATCGTACTTGCGCTGCGGGGCGAACTGTTTCACCGCGCCGCGCGCCACCGCCGAGCCCAGGTCCAGCGCCGCATAGGCAAGGAACGCGCCGAACAGCAGCGTCGCCTTGGCGTGCCCATTGGCGAGCAGGTGCACCAGCGCCCACAGCCCGACCCCGATCAGCATCGGGTGCTTCAGCGTTCGCCGGATGTGGGAGCGCATGTTCGCCGCCGCGAGCAGGATGAAGGCAAGCGTCACCACCAGGGGTGCCGCGTGCCGCGCGCCGATCGACGGCGCGAACAGCTGCGCGCCGCGCGGCGCATACGCGTACCCGACCACAATCAGCACAAGCCCGATCGCCGAAACGATCGAGAACAGGCCCTTGTAGCGGTTCTCGCCCAGGCGGGTGGCGCACGCCGCGCGCAGCGGCGGGATCGCCGGCACGATGTGGATGCCGAGAAAGAGCACAAGCCCGAGGATGAGGATTTCCATGACGACTCCTTTATAGCACTACGTTGATGCCCCTATCGCGATACCCGGTTTCGGCCGGCTTCCTTGGCGCGGTACAGGGCCTGGTCGGCGGCCTTGACCGCCTCGGCCGGCTTCATTTCCAGTCCCGCGCGATCGGCCACGCCGATGCTGATCGTAACCGAGAGCACCTTCTGCGGCAGGGTGGCGCCACGCAGGCGCGTGCCGGCCTCGGGGTCGCGCGGGCGCTCGTCGTTCCTTACCGCCATCTGGTAACGCTCGATCGACTGGCGGATCGCCTCGAGGTGCGGGAACGCCTCGTCCGCGGTGCGGCCGTTGAAGATCACGCAGAACTCCTCCCCGCCGTAGCGGAACGCCATCCCGCCGCCCCCGACCTCGGCCAGGCGCGCCGCGACGAGCTTGAGCACCTGGTCACCGATATCGTGGCCGTGGATATCGTTGAATTTCTTGAAGTGGTCGACGTCCGCCATCGCCACCGCGCAGACCGGTCCCAGCGCGGGCAGGCGCTCCTGCAGCGCGCGGCGGCTGGGCAGGCCGGTGAGTTCGTCGGCGAAAGCGAGGCGGTGCGTCTCCTGCAGCACGGCCACGAGCAGCACCGCGCCCGCCGCCGTCATGAAGGCGGCGAACACCGCCGGCGAGCGAACCCACTCGGCGGCGATGAAAAAGGCCGCCAGCGCCGCAGCGAGGCCTATGTCGAGCGCCCGCGGTTCGGTGGCCGGCGGCTTGGGGTGTGCGCGCCACAGCGCCGCGCAGAAGGCCAGCGCGAACAGGATCCGCCCGACCAGCGGCGTGGGCGGGCTGTGCAGCGCCCAGTGGTCGAGCGCCCCGACCCAGGCCACGCCCGACAGGCTGCTGCGCCCGGCGCTGGCGATCCACAACACCAGCAGCGCTTCGGCCACGGCCAGCAGCAACCAGCGGTAGTTGTGGTGGGTGTAGACGCCGCGCTCGGCCAGGAGGAGCGCCGCAAGCGCATTGGCCGGCACGAGCACGACCAGCGCAGTGTAGGCGGCCTTGGCCGAGAACGCCCCGAGATCCATCGCGAAGCGGTAGCCCCCGTAGGCAGCGAACATGGAGACGGCAAAAATGAACGCGCGGCCGCGGTTGAACCAAAGCGCGATCGCGGAAGCCGCCAGCAGCACGACGTAGGGCACGAGCACCGGCAGGCCGGAGAGCGTGAGCGGCAGCGCCGGCCCCGCCGTGACCGCGAGCGCGGTGACCGCCAGGATCGCGGCCGGGGCGAGCGCCGGGCGCAGCAACGGGATCAGGCCGCTCATCGCATCATCAATTTACAACTTTCATATCTTGAAGTATCCACTGGGAGCCGATCCCAGGCCAATTGGCGTTCCGAAAACGGCAACCCTAGCCCTCCAGCCGGTCGATGTCCTTGAGGCCCGTGTCGGCCACCCGGCCGCGCTGCGCGCGGCGCCCGTCGTAATCGCGGATCTCCTTCCTGCCGAGTTCGACGCTGGAGCGCTTGCCGCGCTTCATGCCAAAGACCTGCAGGCGCGTGCCGTCGATCACCGCCACCGAGGCGAGCGTCACCTTCTCGGGCAGCGCGATCAGCTGCACCCCCAGGCCGCCGTTCGGGCGCAGCGGCACCTCGTCCAGCAGGAACACCAGCAGCCGCCCGTCCGAGGACAGGGCGCCCACGCGCGGGCTCACGTCGCCCTTGAAAACCGGCACTGGCGCGGGCGGCAGCACCTTCGCGCCCTCGGCCGGCTTCATGAACTCCTTGCCTGCCTTCATGCGCGTGACCATGTCCTTCAACTGCGCGACGAACCCGTGCCCGGCCGTGGTATGCAGCAGCAGGCTCTGTTCCATGGAACCCGTGCCCATCCACACGATGGCATCGCCGTTGGCATTGACCAGGCTGTTGACCGGGGCGCCGTCGCCCCGGCCCGAAGGCAGGCTCGCGGCGTCGAGCGTCCACGTCTTGCCGGACGAACCCAGGAACACCACCTGGTCGGTGGTCTTGCACTCGGCCGCCTGCGACAAGCCGTCGCCGTCCTTGAAGCTCACCGTCGTGAGGTCGATGCCGTGGCCCACGCGCGCGCGGATCCAGCCCTTTTTCGACAGGATCACGGTGACGGGTTCCTCGAGCACGGTGCGCTCGATCGACGTGCGTTCATCCGCCTTGATCAGTGTCCGGCGCGCGTCGCCGTACTTCTTCGCGTCCTCTTCCAGCTCCTTCACCACGAGGTTCTTCAGCACGCGCTCGGAGTCGAGGATGCGGCGGTATTCGTCCTTCTCCTTCTCCAGCGCCTTCTTCTCGTCGTTGAGCCTGACCCCATCCAGGCGCGTCAACTGCCCGAGGCGCAGGTTCACGATGTCCTCGGCCTGCCGCTCGGAAAAGCCCCACTTCTCCGAGAGCCTGCGCTTGGCCTCGGCCTGGTCCTCGCAGGAGCGGATCAGCTTGATGATCTCGTCGATCTTGACGAAGGCCATGATGCGGCCCTCGACGATGTGCAGGCGGCTCTCGCACTTGTCGAGCCGGAACTGGGTGCGGCGGCGCACGGTGGCGACGCGAAAGCCGGCCCACTCGGACAGCACGCCGGTGATGCCCTTGGTCTCGGGCAGGCCGTCCAGGCCCAGCCACGTGAGGTTCAGCGGGTAGCGCATCTCGAGGCTGGTGTGCACCAGCAGCGCCTTCATCATCTCGTCGGCATCCTGCCGGGAGGAGCGCGGCTCGATGATGATGCGCATGCGGCTCTTGCGGTCGGACTCGTCCCTTACCGTCTCCACGATGTCGAGGACGAACTGCTTGATGCGCTTCTGCTCCTGGGTGACCTCCTTCTTGCCGAAGGTGGGCTTGGGGTTTACCAGGGCCTCGATCTCCTCCAGCACCTGGCGGCACGAGACGCCGTGCGGGAGTTCGTCCACCACGATGCGCCACTGGCCGCGCGCGAGCGGCTCCACGTGCCAGCGCGCGCGCATGGCGATCGAGCCGCGCCCGGTCTCGTAGGCCTGGCGGATCTCGGCGGCGTTGGAAATGATCTGCCCGCCGCCGGGAAAATCCGGGCCGGGCAGCACCTCGAGCACCTCGTCCACGGTCGCCTTGGGGTTCTTGATCACCAGCGCCGCGGCGAGCGCGACTTCCTTCAGGTTGTGCGGCGGGATGCGCGTGGAGAACCCGACCGGAATCCCGAACGAGCCGTTGAGCAGGCCGAACGGCATGCGCGCGGGCAGGAGCTGCGGCTCGTCGAACTTGCCGTCGTAGTTCTTGATGAAGTCGACCGTGCCCTCGCCGATCTCGGCGAGCATGAGCTCGGCGTAGCGGGAAAGTTTCGCTTCCGTGTAGCGGTAGGCGGCGGCCGAGTCGCCGTCGCGCGAGCCGAA
>JANNWA010000605.1:0-4369 GCA_031408275.1 Pseudomonadota bacterium | reverse complement strand
CGATGTAGTCCAGGTGGTCCTGCAGGTGGGCGCCGACCTCGGGCGCATCGCGCACCACGGCGATGCCGTTCTCCTGCAGGTGCGCGGCAGGACCGATGCCCGAACACATCAGCAATTGAGGGGACTGGAACGCGCCGGCCGAGAGCAGCACCTCGCGCGCCGCACGCAGCGTCTCGCGCCGGCCGCCGCGCTCGATCTCCACGCCTGAGGCGCGCTTGCCGTCGAACACGACGCGCAGCGCGGTCGCGTCGGTGAGCACGGCCAGGTTGGGGCGCCCTCCGGCCGGGTGCAGGTAGGCGCGCGCCGCGTTCCACCGCTCGCCGTCCTTCTGCGTCACCTGGTAGAACCCGACGCCCTCCTGTACGGGCCCGTTGAAATCGTCGTTCGCGGGCAGGCCGGCGTGCCGCGCCGCCTCGACGAACAGCTTTGCGAACGGGTTGGGCGAGCGCACCTCGGCCACGTTCAGCGGGCCGCCGGTGCCGTGCAGGGCGCTCCCGCCGCGCTCGTTGTGCTCGGAACGCAGGAAATACGGCAGCACGTCCTTCCATCCCCAGCCGGAAGCGCCGAGCGCCGCCCAGTCGTCGTAATCCGAAGGGTGCCCGCGCATGTAGATCATCGCGTTGATCGAGCTCGAGCCGCCGATGGACTTGCCGCGCGGCTGGTAGCCGAGCCTGCCGCCGAGCCCGGGCTGCGGCACGGTCTGGAACGCCCAGTTGCGGATCTTCGACGGCAGGATGACCGCCGCGCCCAGCGGCACCTTCACCAGCACGCTGTCGTCCTGCGCGCCTGCCTCGACGAGGCACACGCGCACGGAAAGGTCCTCAGACAGCCTCGCGGCCAGCACGCAGCCCGCCGATCCGGCCCCCACGATGACGTAATCGAAGTCCATATCTCCCTCCTTAATGTACCGGTGCCAGTACATAAACTGGCATGAAAGCCGCCCCAGTACTTGGCTTCGTAAACATAAAGATCGTAAATTATCCTTCCGGAAAGCCTTCCTCCCGGGCCGGCGCCGCGGCTGTCCCCCGGCTCATGCGCGCGAGGCCTCGGTGATCTTGTTGCGCAGGTTACGCAGGCTGCCGCCTTTCATGACCGAGCCCGGCAGCGGGTGGCCGACGACTTCCTCGGCCAGGCGCCCGCACGCGGCCAGCCGCTCCAGGTCGATGCCGGTTTCGATGCCGGTCTCGTCGCACATGAACACGAGGTCCTCGGTGCAGACGTTGCCCGCCGCGCCGGCATGGCCAGCGAACGGGCAGCCGCCGAGGCCCGCCACCGAGGAGTCGAAGCGCGTCACTCCCATCTCGATCCCGGCCCAGGCGTTGGCGATCCCCATGCCGCGCGTGTCGTGCAGGTGGAGCTCGAGTTCGAGTTCCGGGTATTTCTCCCTCACCGCGCCGACTGCACGCTTGATCGACAGCGGCGTGGCCCACGCCATGGTGTCGGCGAGCGAAACCCGGCCCAGCTTCATCCCCTGTCCGGCGGCAAGCGCCAACAGCTGGCCGACCATTTCGACCACGCGGGACACCGGCACGTCGCCCTCGAAATTGCAGCCGAACGCGGCCATGACCGTGGCCCGCTCCACCGGAATGCCGCGCTGCCTGTAGGTATCGAGCATGCCGCGCGTGACGGCCAGCTGCTGCTCGGGTGTGCGGTTGAGGTTCTTCTTCAGGAACCTGGCCGAGGCGGTCAGCGAGATCGAGCCCTTGATCTCCAGCCGTCCCGTGGCGATCGCGCGATCGAGCCCCTGGTCGTTGAACCACAGTCCCGTGTAGGCGACCCCGGGCTGCATCGTGAGGCCCGCGACCACTTCGGCCGCGTCGGCCATGGCCGGCACGGCCTTGGGGCTCACGAACGACACGATCTGCATGTGCTTCACGCCCGTTCTCGAAAGCGCGTCGATCAGCTCGATCTTGCGCGCAGTCGGGATCGGCCCCTTCTCGAACTGAAAGCCCTCGCGCGGGCCTTCTTCCTTGATGTGGATTGCCTTGGGCAGGTCGGACACTGCGTTCTCCTGGGTTAACTGCGCCGCTGCAGCTTCTGCAAATAGCGGTAGATCTTGGTAGGGTCCGCACCGCCATCGGGCGGCCCATGCAGCCCAGGCCGATGAATCCGACGGTCGGGAGCTTCTTCATGGCGATACTTTGCCTGAAACCCAAGGCTGATACACTCCCGGATCGGGGCGACGACAGCCCCAGAAAATCCCGGAGGAGACATGAAAGCTTTCCAGAAGATAGCAGTTGCGGCCGCGTTTGCGATCGGCGGCCTCGTCGCCACGCAGGCGTCCGCGCAGACCACGCTCACGATGTCCTCGTGGGTCCCGCCTTCGCACCACCTGACACACACAGTGCTGCAAGGCTGGGCCAACGACGTCGAGAAAGCCACCGCCGGGAGGGTCAAGTTCCAGATGCTTCCGAAAGCGCCTGCGGCGCCGCCGGGGACCTTCGACGCGGTCCGCGATGGCCTCGTGGACCTTTCTTACGTGACCGCGAGCTATACCCCGGCCCGCCACCTCATGCCGCTCATGCCGGAACTGCCCGGCGCGGGCAATACCGCGGAAATCAACTCGGTCGCGTACTCCCGCATCCACTGGAAGCATTTCGACAAGCTGGGCGAGTACAAGGGCGTGAAGCTGATCGGCGTGTTCACCCACGGCCCCGGCCAGATGTTCACCAAGAAGCAGATCAACGGCATCGCCCAGATCCAGGGCCTGAAAATCCGCACCGGCGGCGGCATCGCCGAGGCGGTGGCCAAGGCGCTCGGCACCTCCGCCTTCGTTAAACCCGCGCCGGAATCGTTCGAGCTGCTCAACTCGGGCGTTGCCGACGGCGTGTTCTTCCCGTTCGAGTCGATCGTCTCGTTCAAGCTCGAGTCCGTGATCGGGCAGGCCACGGTGTTCCCCGGCGGCATGTACAGCTCGGCGTTCGGCTTCTTCATGAACGAGGACAAGTGGAACAAGCTGCCCAAGCAGGACCAGGACGCGATCAACAAGCTCGGCGGCGAGGCCCTTGCGCGCCACGCGGGCAAGTCCTGGGACGTCGCGGACAAGATCGGCCTGGAGGCCCTGAAGAAGGCCAACACGAAGATCGTGAACGCGGACGCGGCCCTGGTGAAGGAAGTCCAGGCCCGCTCGGCGCCGATCATCGACGACTGGATCAAGAAGGCCAACGCCAAGGGCGTGGACGGGGCGAAGATCCTGGCCGAGTTCCACGAAGAACTGAAGAACGTCGCCGCCGGTAAATGACCCGGGGCCCGCACTCCGGATGAGCTCTCCCGGTCAGGGTCACTGGGAACGCAGGTTCGACGCGGCGCTGGGGCTCGCCGCGTCGGTCATCCTGTTCTCGATGATGATCGTCACCTTCGTCGACGTCATCGGGCGCTACGGGTTCAACCGGCCGCTGCGCGGCGCATTCGAGGGCACCGAGCTGATGTTGCTGGTGCTGATCTTCGCCGGCCTGCCGCTCGTCTCGCACGCGGACGAGCACGTGACGATGGATTTCATCGACCACATGGTCGGCCCTGCGGCGCGCAAGGTGATCGCGGCGCTGGCGCAACTCGTGTGCGCAGCGACGCTGCTAGGGCTTTCGTGGCTGGTCTGGGTGAAGGCCGGCAAGATCGCGGCCTACGGCGACACGACCGACGTGCTCAAGATCCTGCTCGCCCCGTTCGTGTACTTCATGGCGGCGATGATCGCGCTCTCGGGCCTCATCCACGCGTGGCGGATCTTCAGGCCGGGCAAGGCGTCCGCGGGCGGGGCCACCACCTGATGCGCGCAGCCCGGGACACCCGATGATAGAGGCAATGGTCGGCCTCGCGGCCATGATGGTGCTCGCGTTCGTGCGCATCCCGATCGCGCTCGCGATGGGCATCGTCGGCATCGTCGGCTACGCCTACATGCGCGACTGGAACTGGGTGGTTGCATTCGCGACCGCGCAGACCAAGGTCTACGAGACCGGCCGCAACTACACGCTGTCGGTGGTGCCGCTTTTCATCCTGATGGGCAGCTTCGTGACCCGCGCCGGCATGTCGCAGGAATTGTTCAGGGCGGCGTATGCCTTCATCGGCCACCTGCGCGGCGGCCTGGCGATGGCAACCGTCATGGCCTGCGCCGGGTTCGGCGCGATCTGCGGCTCGTCGATCGCGACCGCGGCGACGATGGCCAAGGTCGCCTACCCGGAGATGAAGAAGTTCGGCTACTCGGATGCGCTCGCCACGGGCGCGATCGCCTCCGGTGGCACGCTCGGCATCCTGATCCCGCCCTCCACCATCATGGTGATCTACGGCATCATGACCGGCACCAGCATCGGCAAGCTCTTCGCCGCCGGCATCCTGCCCGGCATCCTCGCCGCCGTGCTGCTGTGCGCCGCCGTCC
>JANNWA010000604.1:0-2358 GCA_031408275.1 Pseudomonadota bacterium | reverse complement strand
CTGCTCGGTGCGACCTGGCTGATTGCACGCACCGAGGGAGCGCTGCAGCGCAAGTCGCTCGCATGGGCGCGCTGGGGCCTCGCCTGGGTGGCGTTCGGAGTGCTGCTGGTGAGCCTCGCCACGCCGCTGGCGAGCGATTCGGTGCGCGCCAAGTGGTTCAATTTTCCGGACACGCTCTGGCTGATGCTGCTGCCGGCCGCGACCCTGGCCGCAGGGCTGCGCGTGTGGAGCGTCACCGGGAAGTTGCTGCGCAGGCAGCCGGCGCACGAATGGGCGGCGTTTTCCGGGGCGGTGGCGATTTTCGTGCTCGCCTTCCTCGGTCTGGCCTACAGCATCTTTCCCTGGGTGCTGATCGACAGGATCGGCATCTGGCAAAGCGCCCACCCTGCCGCGCTGCGGGTGATGCTGTGGGGAACCCTCATCGTGCTGCCCTTCATCGTCGCGTACAACGTCCTCGCCTACCGCATCTTCCGCGGCAAGGCGCGGGAAAAGCTCTACGACTGACGCGGGGAGGTCCTGAGGAGGGGCGGCAGCCCCTCTTCTCGTTTCCCCTATACCCAGACCTGCAGCACGTAGTCGAAGGCCGCCTGCGCGTTGGTCATGTCCACGCGCTGCGCCTTGATGCGGTAGCCGCCCGGGGTTTTCTTCAGCTGGTGCACGTAGCTGCCGGCGAAATGGCGCACGTTGTCGCGGCGCAGCTCCATCATGTGGAATCGCGAACGCACCACCACGTCGCCGTTGGGCGACTCCTTCTCGACGATGACGTTGCCGACCACGTGGTTGGTGCCCCACAGCGGGCGTTGCGACCAGGCATCGGGGTGCAGCACGCGCTTCATGCGCACCGTCATGAGGTTCTTGTCCTCGGCGAAGATCGAGGGGATGCCGTCCCAGTGCTTGTCGGCCGGGTCGGCCGGCATCCAGTACACGGCGTCGGCGGTGAACAGGTCGATGTAGTCCTGCCAGCGCTTGGCATCCAGCACTTCGGCCTGCCGGTAGAGGAACTGCTCTACCGCGTGCTGGGTCGAGTGCCCGTTCGCCTTGGGAGCGGCGGCGCGCGTGGCCGGCTTCCTTGCGACGGCCTTTTTGGCCACGGCCTTCTTCGCCACGGGTTTCTTCGCGACTTTCTTCAGGGTTTTCTTTGCCATGTCGGTTCCTATGCCTTGGCCATGAATTCGGCCCACGCCTTCATCTGGTTGCGCATCGGCGCCTCCGATGTGCCCATGCCTTCGTCGGTCGATACCACGCCGTCCTTCTCGATGTCGCGGCCGTAGTGGCGCGCGAAGCTCACCCAGTCGCCGCCGTCCGAGGCGAGGCCGGTCTGGATCTTCCAGAAGTTCTCCAGGTCGTCGGCGTTGATCAGCGTGGCGGGAGAGTTGACGAGGTTGTAGTACGCAAGGGCCCGGCGGTAGATCGGCTCGGGCGCGCCCTTGAGACGGAAGTGCCAGATCTCGGTCAGGGTCTTGTTCACACCCAGCGGGCGCACCGCGCGCAGCTGCTGCAGCGGCGACTGCACCGACAGCCCCGGATAGATCAGCACGTGGTGGATGTTGGTGGAAAGGATTTCTTCCTTCCGCTTCTCGCCGTAGGCCTTCACCAGGGTATTTTCGTAGGCGAGCGTATCGGCGTCCTGCGGGCGCAGGCCCATGTAGCCTGCGAGGATGCAGTGGCCGTACGGATAGTTGAGCGTCTGGAAGTTGTCCCACTTGTCGATCGTCACCGTCGAGAACGCCGACAGCATGTGGTAGGAGAGCGGCGCGTGGCCGGACTTTTTCTCGAGCTCGACTTCCACGTCGCGCGCGGCGCGACCGGTGGACTGGTGCGTGACCGAGGGGTGCAGGGCGTCGAGCTGGTTCTCGAGGAAGATCTTCCAGTTGGAATTCTGGATCACGCGAAAACACGTGGGCACGACTTCGACCTCGCCCTGGGGCGCGCGGTCGCAGATGTCGTCAAACGCGATCTTCGAGGGCCCCAGAAATTCGAGCAGCGTTGGCCCTGCGGCGGCCAGGCTCGCGAACACGAAGCCGCGATAGTTCTCCACGCGCGCCGCCTGCTTCATGTGCGCGTCGGGGTTGTCGCGGTTCCAGCGCGTGCCCTTGTAGCCGGACTCCATCATCGGGATGTTCTTCAGCTTGCCGTCGAGCTGGAAGGTCCAGGCGTGGTACGAGCAGCGGAAGGCGTCGCCGGCATTGCCGTGCCGGTCGCCGCAGATCATCGCGCCGCGGTGCGGGCAGCGGTTGTAGAGCACGTTCACGCGGCCGTCCGCGCCGCGCACCATGACCATCGGCTGGCGGCCGATCTGCAGGGTGGCGTAGTCGCCAGCGTTCTTCACCTGCGACTCGTGGCCGCAATAGACCCAGA
>JANNWA010000603.1:0-3970 GCA_031408275.1 Pseudomonadota bacterium | reverse complement strand
CGCACCGCCCAGCCAGCCGCCCAGGGTGATCGATTTCGGGAAGTAGAAATCAAAGACCGGCGCGGCGTTGTAGATCCGCCATCCGCTCATGACCATGATGACCACGGCCACCACGTTGATCCAGTGGCTGATCCGCACCACCAGCGGATGGATCCTGACCCATTCACCAGGCCCGGCCTGCTGCGTTGCTTTCATGTCGCCCCCTGCCCGTACGGGAAATGCAAGTTGCCCGTTAGTCGCGAGAGGCGCGGAAACCTTACACAGCCAGGGCCGCGATCAGTGTCGGCCGCGGAAGTGCGCGACCGCAAGATCGACGAACGCGCGCACGTTCGGCGACAGCAGCCGCGCGTGCGGATAGACGAGGTGGATCGGCACCGGCAGCGGCTCAAAATCGGCCAGTACCCGGCGCAGTGTCCCGGCTTTGACGTGCGCTTCAACCTGGTAGCTCAGGAACTGCGCACACCCCAGGCCGCGCAGGCAGGCATCGAGGGCCGCGTCCACGTGGTTGGTGAGCAGGAAAGGGCGGATCGGCGCCGGCCGCTGCGCCTTTGTGCCGAACTGCCACTCGGGCGACGCGGACAGCCCGGTGAAGTGGATCGTGCGGTGTTTCAGCAGGTCCTGCGGCTGCGCCGGCGTCCCGGTCCGCTTGAGATAGGCTGGCGAAGCGCAGACAACGCGCTGCGTCTCCCCCAGGCGCTGCGCGACCATCGACGACTCCGCGAGGTGGCCGATGCGCACCGCGGCGTCGATCCCTTCCTCCACGAGGTCCACGACCCGGTCGAGCAGGAGGAGTTCTACCTCCATGGCCGAATAGCGCGATGCGAATTGCACCACCAGCGGCGACACGTGCATGCGCCCGAACGTGACGGGAGCGGTCAGGCGCAGCCGCCCCTTGGGTTCGGTACGCCGCGCCGAAAGCGATGCGTCCGCCTCCTCCACTTCGGACAAGACGCGCTTGCAACGCTCGTAGTACTCGCGGCCCTCATCCGACAAGGACGACCGGCGGGTGGTGCGGTTAAGCAGTCGCACGCCGACCGAGCGCTCCAGGGCTGCAAGCGAGCGCACCACGGCTGGGCCCGACATGTCGAGCGCTTCCGCCGCCGCGGTCAGGCTTCCTCCCTCGACGATCCGCACAAAGACCTGCATTGCGCGCAGCTTGTCCATGGCCGGAATATTAATGCTTTTTATGCACCAATATAGTCACATTGAGGACATTTTTTAAATTACTAGCATCAATCAATATTCCCTCCGTGGCCGCGCCCTGCGGCCCGCAATTCCACCCACCCCAGGAGGACGCATGAAAACCTTCGCCGAGATCGCGTTCACGCCCGCCGTGCAGGCGCTGCAGGAAGCGCATGGCTCCCGCACGGCCTACGCCCGCATGGAGGCTGAAGGCGCCCGTGGCGAAGGGCTGGGCCCCCAAGAAGCGCATTTCCTTGCCGCGGCCGACAGCTCCTTCCTCGCTTCGGTCGGCGAGACCGGGTGGCCGTACGTGCAGCATCGCGGCGGGCCGGCCGGGTTCCTGAAAGTGGTTTCGCCCACGCGCATCGCCTACGCGGAGTTCCGCGGCAACCGCCAGTACGTCAGCACCGGCAATGTCTCGCGTGACGATCGCGTCTCGCTCATCGTCATGGATTACGCGCACCGGCAAAGGCTCAAGCTCCTGGGGCGCATGCGATTCGAATCGGTGGCCGACGCGGACCCGGAACTGGTGCGCGCCGTCGAACTGCCGGACTACCGGGCGCGCGTCGAGCGCGTTGCCGTCATCGACGTCGAGGCCTTCGACTGGAACTGCCCGCAGCACATTACGCAGCGCTTCACTGCGGAGGAGGTCGCCGCAGCGTCCCGGCCTTTGCACGAACGAATCGACGAACTGGAATCGGAAGTCGGAAAACTGCGCGCTGAACTGGCGCGCGAGACGCAAGCGTGAAGCGCCGCGCCCGGGACTAGCGCTCGAGCAGCCCCACCTTGTCGGCGATCTTGCTCCACTTGTCGGCGTCGGCCGGCGCGTCCTTGCGCTCGATGAGCGGCTTCCACTGTTTGGCGAGGTCGGCATTCAGGGCGATGAACGCCCGCTGGGTGTCGGGCACGTCGTCCTCGGCGAAGATCGCCTCCACGGGGCATTCCGGGACGCACAGGGTGCAGTCGATGCACTCGTCGGGGTCGATCACCAGCATGTTCGGCCCTTCGCGAAAGCAGTCCACGGGGCACACGTCCACGCAGTCGGTGTACTTGCACTTGATGCAGGATTCGGTAACGACGAAGGTCATTGGAGGGCGGGAAGTCCGGAAGCGTTTTGAAAATACGTTTATGAATCCGCAGTTTAGCACGCGCCCTTGCGTTCCTGAGGGTCGCCCCCATAATTAGGCCACGCTTGCGGCGAGCCCGAAGCTCCATCCCCGATACATTCGCCGCCCCCTCCCTAACAGCACACCGAGGAAATATGAGCAGTTCTTCCATACAGCACGTGACCGACGCCAGTTTCGAGCCCGATGTCCTCAAATCCGACGTACCCGTCCTGCTCGACTACTGGGCGGAATGGTGCGGCCCCTGCAAGTCGATTGCACCGATCCTCGAAGAGGTCGCCAAGGACTACGCAGGGAGAGTGAAAATCGCCAAGATCAATGTCGACGAGAACCAGGCCGTGCCGGCGAAATTCGGCATCCGGGGCATCCCGACCCTGATGCTCTTCAAGAACGGGAATGTGGAGGCCACCAAGGTGGGCGCGCTTTCGAAGTCCCAGCTCACGGCGTTCCTTGACAGCAATATCTAAAGGTCTTAGGCTACAGCACTGAAGTCGCCGCGCCGCTGGACGAAGTTTACGGAACAGTCCGGCGAAAAAACAAAAAGCCATCTCCGGCGCGGCCGCCGGCAGACGGCAGGCAGGTAGCAGGTCCGGGCAGAATCAGGCAGGTCCCAGCACCCTGTTCCGGTGCGCACCCCTTCGAAGCTCTCCGCATTCCACGTTTCATTCCTTTCGGCGTTCGCCATGCATTTATCTGATCTGAAATCCCTGCACGTCACCCAACTCGTCGACATGGCGGTCGCCGACGAGATCGAGGGCGCGAACCGCCTGCGCAAGCAGGACCTGATCTTCGCGATGCTCAAGCACCGCGCCAAGAAAGGCGAGGCGATCTTCGGCGACGGCACGCTGGAAGTGCTGCCCGATGGCTTCGGTTTCCTGCGTTCGCCGGACACCTCCTACCTCGCCAGTACCGACGACATCTACGTCTCGCCCTCGCAGATCCGCCGCTTCAACCTGCATACCGGCGATACGATCGACGGCGAGATCCGCACCCCCAAGGACGGCGAGCGCTACTTCGCCCTGGTCAAGGTCGACAAGGTCAACGGCGAGGCCCCGGAGGCCTCCAAGGGCAAGATCCTCTTCGAGAACCTCACCCCGCTGCACCCGACAGAGCACCTCAAGCTCGAGCGCGAGATCAAGGCCGAGGAGAACATCACCGGCCGCATCATCGACATCGTCGCGCCGATCGGCAAGGGCCAGCGCGGACTGATCGTCAGCCCGCCGAAGGCCGGCAAGACGGTGCTGATGCAGCATATCGCCCACGCGATCACTTCCAACCACCCGGAAGCGGTGATGATGGTGCTGCTCATCGACGAGCGCCCCGAGGAAGTGACCGAAATGACCCGCACGGTGAAGGGCGAGGTGGTGGCCTCGACTTTCGACGAGCCCGCGCAGCGCCACGTCCAGGTGGCCGAGATGGTGATCGAGAAGGCCAAGCGCCTGGTCGAGCACAAGAAGGACGTGGTGATCCTGCTCGATTCGATCACGCGCCTCGCGCGCGCCTACAACACGGTGCAGCCCGCCTCCGGCAAGGTACTTACCGGCGGCGTGGACGCCAACGCGCTGCAAAAACCCAAGCGCTTCTTCGGTGCGGCCCGCAACATCGAGGAAGGCGGCAGCCTGACGATCATCGCCACGGCGCTGGTCGAGACCGGCAGCCGCATG
>JANNWA010000602.1:0-3647 GCA_031408275.1 Pseudomonadota bacterium | reverse complement strand
GCGTCGATCAGCATGCGCGTGTAAGGGTGGCGCGGCCGTTCGAACAGCATCTTGGCATCCGCAACCTCGACTAGTCTGCCCAGATACATGACGCCCACGCGGGTGGCCACGTGGGCCACCACTGCAAGGTTGTGAGAGATGAAGAGGTAGGTCAGCCCGAGCCGTTGCTGCAGGTCCTTCATCAGGTTGAGGATCTGCGCCTGCACCGAGACGTCGAGCGCCGAGGTCGGCTCGTCGCACACAAGGAACTCGGGGTTCGAGGACAGCGCGCGTGCAATGGAAATCCGCTGCCGCTGGCCGCCGGAAAATTCGTGCGGGAACTTTTCGCCGTCATCGGCGGCGAGGCCCACCTGGGTGAGCAATTCAGCCACTCGCGCTGCGAGCGTCGTTGCATCCGGCACGAGCCCGTGCGCGACAATGGGTTCCGCAACGATGTCTTTGACGCGCCAGCGCGGATTGAGGCTCGCATAGGGATCCTGGAAAATCATCTGCATGCGCCGCCGCAGGGGGGCCGACGCGGGTTCTGCGAGGTCGGCGCCGTCGAATATGATGCGCCCGCGCGAAGGCGCGTAAAGCCCCACGATAAGCCGGGCGACGGTCGACTTGCCGCATCCGGATTCACCCACGAGCGCAAGGGTTTCGCCGCGGCGGATCGAGAAGGACACGCCGTCGACCGCGCGCAGGCTGCGGCGCGGCTCTCCTTCGAGCACCCGGTTGAGCCACGGGCGCGAGACGTCGAACTCGCGACTGGCGTCGACCAGCTCGAGCAGCGTCTTAGCGTGCATACAGCCAGCACGCGGCTTGGGTGGCGCCCGCGGGCAAGGGCAAGGGTCGCTCGAGCGTGCACCGGTCAAAGCGCTTCGGGCAGCGCGGGTTGAAGGCGCATCCGGGCGGGATCGCGGTAAGCCGCGGCATCGACCCGTCGATCTGCGCAAGCGTTTCGCGCCCTTCGCCCAGTTTCGGGATCGAACGCATCAGCCCGCTCGTATAGGGGTGTTGCGGCGCGTGGATCACGTCTTTGACCGGGCCGATCTCGGCGAGGCGCCCTGCATACATGACGGCAACCCGGTCGGCGGTCTCGGCGATGACGCCCATGTCATGCGTGATCAGCATCACCGCGGCCCCGTTCTCGCGCGCAAGCTTCCTGAGCAGTTCGATGATCTGGGCCTGGATCGACACGTCGAGCGCGGTGGTTGGCTCATCCGCCACGATCAGGCGAGGCCGTGCGCAAAGCGCGAGCGCGATCACTACCCGTTGCCGCATGCCGCCTGAGAAATGGTGGGGGTAGTTGTCGATGCGGATCTCGGGGGCCGGAATGCCCACCTCGGCCAGCAGTTCGACCGCCCGATCGCGCGCCTGCGCCTCGTTCAGGTCGAGGTGCGCAAGGATCGTTTCCACCAACTGTTCGCCGATCGTGAAGAGCGGGTTCAGCGAGGTGAGGGGATCCTGGAAGATCGCCCCGATCCGCTTGCCGCGGATCCTGCGCATTGCTTCAGGGGAAACGTTGTCGATCCGCTCGCCCTCGAGCCTGATCTCGCCGGCGGCAATGCGGCCCGGCGGCTCGAGCAGGCCGATGATGGCCATCCCAGTCAGCGACTTGCCGGCACCCGACTCCCCGACCACCCCGAGAACCTCGCCGGGCGCGATGTCGAAAGACAGGTCGTCGACCGCGACCAGCGTGCCCCTGCGCGTCGGGAACTCGACGCGCAGGTTGCGCACGGAAAGCAGGGATTCAGTCATGGACGGCGGCGATCATTCAGCGCAGTTTCGGGTTGAGCGCATCGCGCAGCCAGTCTCCAAGCAGGTTCACGGACAGCACCAGCACGATCAGCGCCGCGCCCGGAAAGACGGTGATCCACCATTCGCCTGACAACAGGAAATCGTTGCCGACGCGGATCAAAGTGCCGAGCGAGGGCTGCGTCGCCGGGACGCCCACGCCGAGAAAGGAGAGCGTGGCCTCGGTGATGATCGCAGTGGCGATGTGGATGGTCGCGATGACAAGCACGGGCCCCATGACGTTGGGCAGCACGTGGCTGAGCATGATCGAGGCCTGGCTGCGGCCGATCACCCGCGCAGCCTGCACGTATTCCTTGTTGCGCTCGACCAGGGTGGAGCCGCGCACGGTGCGCGCGTACTGCACCCAGCTCGAAACGCCGATCGCGAGGATCAGCACGTATATCGCGATCTGGTCGTGTGCTTCTCGGGGCAACACGATGCGCGCCACCCCGTCGATGAGCAATGCAATCAGGATGGGAGGAAAGGACAGCTGGATGTCGGCCACTCGCATGATGAAGGCGTCCACCTTGCCACCTACGTAACCCGATATCAGGCCGAGCGTGACGCCCAGCACCATCGAAAACAGCACGGATGCGACGCCGACCGCGAGCGATATTCGCGAGCCGTACATGATCGTCGAGAGAAGGTCGCGGCCCTGGTCGTCGGTGCCCAGCAGAAAGCGGGATTTTCCGCCCTGGGACCAGGCCGGGGGCGTGAAACCGTCGGTGAGGTTGACCGTTCCGCTGTCGAACGGGTTGTGGGGTGCGAGCCATGGCGCGAAAACCGCGCCGCAGACGCAAACCAGGGTCAGGAGTGCGGCCACGATGACCACGGGCGAGCGGCGGAAGCTCCAGGCCAGGTCGTGGTCCCACGCCCGGCGCAACCTGCCCGCCGCCGCACTCATCGCGCCGCCCGACCCATGCCGTGCACGGGGTCCTTCCGCCGGGCCGGGATCACTCGATGCGCGCGAACCGCGACTCGGGACGATCGTCGGCCTTGTGGATCGTGCTCACGTTCTTTTTCATGGCCCAGGGCCTGAGCTGGTGATGAAGCGGAACGTAGTAGTAGTTATCGCGTGTGATCGTCAGGGCCTCGCGCAGCAGCGCATCGCGCTTGGGTACGTCGGTTTCCGTCTTGGCCGAATCGATCAGCGCATCCAGTTTCGCGTCGCTGATGCGGCCCAGGTTGAAACTGCCGTCCGCGCCAGTGGTCTTGGTGCGCATCAGCGATTGCAGCGTGTAGTTCGCATCGAAAGTCGCAACGCCCCAGCCGAGCATGTAGGCGCTGTGGTCGAGCTTCTGGATCTTGGAGATGAAGCTGGCCATGGGCTGGGCGTTCAGCTTGACCTTCATTCCCACGCGCGCCCACATGCCCACCAGCGCCTGGCAGATCTCCTCGTCGTTCACATAGCGGTTATTTGGACAGTCGAGCCCGAACTCGAAGCCGGCTGGGTAGCCGGCCTCGGTCAGGAGCTTCTTGGCGCCCTCCACGTCCACGGGCACGACCTTGTCCATATCTGCGTTGTGGCCATGCACGCCCGGGGCCACCATGATGGCCGCGGGGATCGACAGGCCGCGCATAGTGATGCGCTTGATCGCTTCCCGGTCGACCGCCATGTTCAGCGCCTTGCGCACGCGCATGTCCTTGAAGGGGTTCTGGCCATTGACGTTGGAGTAGAGCAGTTCCTGGCTGAACTGGTCCATGCCGATGAATAACGTGCGGACCTCGGGGCCGTCGAGGACCTTGAGTTTCGGGTCGCTGCGCAGCCGCGTGACGTCCTGCGTCGGGAGGTCGGTGACCAGGTCGACGTCTCCCGCGAGCAGCGCGGAGACACGGGTCGCGTCAGCCTTGATCGGCGTGTAGATCACTTC
>JANNWA010000601.1:0-7262 GCA_031408275.1 Pseudomonadota bacterium | reverse complement strand
CCAAGGCGCACGATGCGGTCGCGGTAGGAGGGGCCGCTTTCCTTCGCGTCCCCGCCGCCGGCCAGCACGAAAGTGGCGCGCTTCGCGTTCGGTGCGGGCACGGTGTAGGAGAACGCGTACATCGAGGGCCCGGCCGGCTTGTTGTACATCGGGCACACGTTGGTGCGCGCCACCGGATTCATCAGCGGGTCGCCCTCCTTGTAGATGCCCCAGCGGGCGAGCGTCTGCACGTACACCTTGTTGAAGTCGAAGAAGCCCTGGTCGGTGAACGGCGCGGGCGAGCGCAGCTCGCACTGCGCGAAAGCGGTGGTCGGCCGGCCGATGGCCTTGAGGTGCGCCTCGACCGCGGCATAGGCCTCCGCGACCGGCAGCGGCTTGAAAAAGCGCGCGCGCTCGATCTCGTAGCCTGGCTCGGCGGCCACGCCACCGGAATACTGGAACACGGCCTTGACGTAACGGTAGTTACCCGGGGCGAATACTGGGACATCGGACATGGCTTTCTCTCCTTGGAAAGGGGTAGTGCTCAGAGCGATCCGAGGTAAGCCTCGCGGATCGCGGGGTCGTTGGCGAGCGTGGCGGATTCGCCGGACCGCGTGATGCGCCCGGTGTCCATGACAAAAGCATGCTTTGCGAGTTCCAAAGCGGTGGCCACGTCTTGCTCCACCACCAGCAGCGTGAGGCCGTTGCGATTGAGCGCGCGCAGCGCGTCGCAAAGCTGGTCGACGACGGCCGGTGCCAGGCCGAGCGAAAGTTCGTCGATCAACAGCAACTTTGGCGCGCTCATCAGGCCGCGCGCGATCGCGCACATCTGCTGCTCGCCGCCCGAGAGCGTGCCGGCGTCCTGGTTGCGCCGCTGCGCGAGGATCGGGAACATCGCAAACATGCGCTCGAGGTCGGCGGCAACTGCCCCGGGACCGTCGCGCCGCAGGTAGGCGCCCATCATGAGGTTGTCGCGAATGCTCATCGCAGAGAAAAGCCGCCGGCCCTCGGGCACCTGGGCGATGCCGGCTCCGAGCACGGCATCGGGCTCCGCGGCGGCGAGTTCCGCACCGTCGAAGGTGACCGACCCCGACGTCGCCCGCACCAGCCCTGAGATCGTGCGCATCAGCGTGGTCTTGCCCGCCCCGTTGGAGCCGACGAGGCAGGCGATCTCGCCGCGCTCGATGGAAAGATCCACGCCCCAGAGCACGGGCACGTCGCCGTAGCCTGCGTGCACGCCGCGAACTGCGAGCAGGGAGTCAGCCATGTGCCTGGCCCTCCGCAGCGGCGTAGCGCCGGCCCAGATAGGCCTGGATCACGCGCGGGTCCTTGACGATCTCCTGCGGGGTACCGGAAGCGATCAGCTCGCCGTGGTGCAGCACCACGATGCGCGTGCACAGGGACAGCACCACCTTCATCAGGTGCTCGATGATCAGGATGGTGACGCCGCGCGCGGCGATCCCGCGGATGAGCGAAAGGGCATGGTCGACTTCGGTGGCGTTCAACCCCGCGTTGACCTCGTCGAGCAGCAGGAGCTTCGGGCGCATTGCGAGGCCCTTGGCGAGTTCCAGCCGCTTGCGCATGGCCAGCGTAAGGGACGAAGCGCGCCTGTCCACCATCTCGGCAAGGCCGACGAAGCGCAGGTGCTCGAGCGCCGCGGCATTCGCTTCGGCGCCGTAGCGGACCGCGCCCGCGAACACCGCCGCCGCGGCGACATTCTCGGCCACGGTCATTTCCGGGAACGGCTGCACGATCTGGAACGTGCGCGCGATGCCGCGCCGCGCCGCCTGGAAGGGCTTCAGTGCTGTCACGTCCTCGCCGTCGAAGCGCACGGTGCCTGATGTTGCGCGGTGCACGCCGGTGATCACATTGACGAGCGTGGTCTTGCCCGCGCCGTTGGGCCCGATCAGGCCGATGACTTCGCCAGGGGCTACCGACAGGTCGACGCCGGATACGGCTTTCAGGCCGCCGAACTGGCGCGTCACCCCTTCCAGTTGGAGCAGCGTGCTCATGTCTTGTCCCGCCGCCACGGCCAGCGCAGCGAGAACACGCCCTTGGGCAGGAACAGCACCAGCAGCACGATCATGAGCCCGAGCACGCCGGTGTGAACCTGGAGGTAATTGCGCCAGACGAGTTCCTCCAGCGACAGGAAGATCGCCGCGCCGAAGAGCGGGCCGAACACCGAGCCCGCGCCGCCGAGCAGCACCATCACGATCGCCTTCACCGAGTAGAGCACGTCGAACACGTCGGGCGGCTCGATGTAGTGCACCCAGGACGCGTAGACCGCCCCCGCTGCGCCGGCGAACGCGCCCGAGAGCATGAAGGCCGCGACCTTGTAGAGGGTGGTGTTGACCCCGAGCATGTCGGCGGCGGACTCGTTCTGCTGGATGCAGCGCAGCCCGAAACCGAGCTTCGAATGGGTGGCGAGGAGCATTGCGCCGAAGGTGATCGCGGCCAGGGACAGCATCGCGTAGAAGAAAAACTCCGATTGGGAGGCCACCGTGGCGTCATGCGGCACCGGCAGGTTCAGGCCCATGCCGCCGCCGGTGAGGTCGGTGGCGGAGTTGACGAGTTCGCGCAGTACCTCGGCCACCACCAGGCTTGCGATCGCGAAGTAATGGCCGCGCAGCCGCAGCAGGGCGAGGCCGAGCAGCGCGGCAAAGAGGAGGCAGAGGACCCCCGCGAACGTCCACGCAAGGCCCATGGGTACGCCGAACTTCTGCGCTACCGCACCGGCGTAGGCCCCCAGCCCGAAAAACGCGGCGCTCGCAAACGACGGGTAGCCCGCCAGCCCGCCGATGAAATTCCAGGCCATCGCGAGTACGCCGTACATGAGCATGGTGGTCCCCAGGCGCAGCCAATAGGCGTCGCCGGCGAGAGGCACGAGCGCAATGAGCGCGAACAGCAGGAGGGCGATGAGCGCGCTCTTTTTCATGAGTAACCCGAGCGACCCAGGAGCCCCGTGGGGCGCAACAGCAGCATCAGGATCAGCAGCGTGAACGACAGCGTGACCGCGTGCTCCGGCCCGAACCACAGCGAACCGAAGCTTTCCACCACGCCCAGGGCCAGCCCGCCGACCATCGCGCCCGGCACGCTGCCCAACCCGCCGAGCACGCAGATCACGAACGCCTTGCCGAGGTAGATCGGGCCGGACAGCGGGGAGATCGGGAAGATCATCGCGAGCAGTGGCCCCGAGGCGCCGGCCATCAGCGCGCCGAGGCCGAAGGTCACCGCGTAGATGCGCTTGACGTTCACGCCCATCAGCGCGGCGGCCTCGCGGTCCATGCGCACCGCGACGATGGCCCGGCCGATGCGCGAGCGCGACAGGACCAGGTAGAGCAGGCCGGTCAGGGCCAGCGCCAGCACCATCGCGAACAGGCGATCCACCGGCAACACGATGCCGCCGAGGCTCAGCACCCCCAGCGGCGGCTCGAGGGTGAGTTTCTTGAAGTCGGCGGTGAAGGCCACCAGCATGCCGTTGGAGAGCATGAGGTCCAAGCCGAACGTGAGCGACAGGGTGAGCAGTACGGGCGCTGCGATCATGCGGTTGATGAGCGTACGCTGCAGGGCGTAGCCGAAGGCGAAGAAGACCGGGGCCGCGATCAGGATGGAGACGAACGGGTGGATGCCGAACTGCGCGTAGGCGTAGTACGCGAGGTAGCCGCCCAGGACGATGAACGAGCCGTGCAGGATGTTGATGACGTTCAGCACGCCCCAGACGAGCGAGAACCCGGCCGCGATGCAGGCATAGAGCCCGCCGAGCACCAGGCCATTGGCCAGGATCTGCAGGGACAGCATGGGCTAGCCGGGCGCGGCCGCCAAGCGCGCGGGGCCCTTCATTTGAAGCCGCTCACTTCACGCCGAGCCGCAAGTCACCCTGCTTGATCGAGGCCGGATAGATGGCCACGTGCCTGCCGCCCTGGATCTGGATCACCGGCGGCTCGAGCGAGTTGATCTGGCCGCTCGGCCCGAACTTTACCGGCCCCCAGAAGGTCATTTCGTTGAGGGAGGCGATCGCCTCGCGCACCTTCTTGCGGTCTATCGAGCCTGCCTTCTCGATGCCCATCTGCAGGATCGCGCCGGCCGCCGACGCCGACGCCGGGGAGTAGTCCGGGTCGATCTTGTATTTCGCGGTGAAGAGCTTGTTATAGTTTTCGGTGGTGCCGAACAGGTCCTTACCCTTGTAGCGCGCCGCCGGGTGCCACCAGGCCGCGGTAGTGATGTTCTCCGAGCCCTTACCGCTGGCGTCGATGAACTCCTTGAACGCGGGCGCGGTGATCATGGTCACCACCGGCGCCTCGATCTTCAGGTCGGCCATCTGCTTTTTCATCGTCACCAGGTCGTTGATGTAGCCGGTGGCGAAGATCCAGTGCGGCGCCTGCGACTTCATCTGCGCCAGCGTGGCCGAGAAGTCGAGCGTGCCGATGGCGTACTTCTCGAAATACACCACGCTCATGCCGCGCTTCTTGGCCGATTTCTCCATCTCCTGCGCGATGGCGAGCGGAAAGAGGTCGTTCCTGGCGAGGATCGCGACGCGCTGCACGCCGGCCGCCTGTTTCTTAACCATGTCGGAAAGCGGCTCGGTCAGCGTGGGGTTGGGCGTAAAAGTGCCGAACAGGTACTTGTACCCCTGGTCGTAGACTTGTTCCGACGAGGCAGTCGCCGCGATGGTCGGGATTTCGTACTTTTCGGAGACGCTCGAGGCCGCCTTGGCCGCCCCCGAGCCGAAGGGAGAGAAGAGGAAATTCACCTTGTCCTGGGTGATCAGCTTTTCGGTGGCCTGCACCGCGCGCGGCGTGTTGGACTGGTAGTCGACGTAGACGATCTCGACTTTCATGCGCTTGCCGCCGACGTTCACGCCGCCCGCCTTGTTGGCGGTCTCCGCCCACAGGTCGTAGCCCTGTTGCTGCTTGGCCGCGTCCGGGGCGAGCGGGCCGGTGAGCGGCAGCGGGGCGCCCACCCGGATCACGTCCTGGGCCAGCGCAGTATGCGGGGCGGCGACAAAGGCACCGAGGATGAGCAGGGCGCAGGTCACAATTGAGCGGCAGTTGGGGGTACGGTTCATGGGCTGGCCTCCGGCAGGTGTATGGGAACTGACTTTACCCCCGCTAGGATGCAACTTGCGTTCCATGCTTGCAACCGTTGGTTTGCTTCCGGGCCGGCGTCCTGATCCCTTACCATTTGAACCGGTAACGTCTACGATAGGCTGGTCCTAAAGCGGGGATGTGTCAGATGAAGAAGCTGTTGCTGGTCGGGGGATCAGGATTTGTGGGGTCGCATGTGAAGGGGTTGCTCGGCTCCGAGTACGCCGCAATCGTGGCGACGGGTCGGGAAATCGATGTCAGGGACACAGGAAAATTGCGGGAACTAGTCTTCAAGGAGCAACCGGACTCCGTTATACATTTGGCTGCCGTTACGACGCTGCGCGAATCGTTTGACAGTCCGGATGAGACGTATGACGTAATTTTCAGGGGGACCTTGAATCTGCTGTCGGCGCTCCGCGACTGCGGCTTTGGGGGGAGATTCCTATATGTCAGCTCAAGCGAAATATATGGCCGGCTGGCCGATTGTGATCTACCAGTCACGGAAGAGCGGCTTACCCGTCCTCTAAGTCCCTATGCGGTAGCCAAAGTCGCATCCGAGGCTCTTTGTTACCAGTGGAGCCAGACCGCAGGCTTTGAGATTGCCATTGCCCGACCTTTCAATCATATCGGGCCGGGCCAGAGCGAGCGTTTCGCGGTCGCTGAATTTGCCCGTCAGATCGCAGCCATCAAACTGGGGCTGATCGAGCCGGAGCTCAGCGTCGGCGACATAGATACGACGCGGGATTTCACTGATGCACGTGACGTGGCCTATGCCTATCAGCGGTTGCTGGCGCAAGGGGGAAATGGAGAGACTTACAACGTTTGTTCAGGCAAGGAATACTCCATGCGGTTTCTGATCGAGCGCATGTGCAGCTTGGGCGGCGTTAGCGCGAGTTTGAAAGAGGATTTTGCGCGACTGAGACGAAGCGACCAGAAGCGGGTTCTTGGCAGCAATGCGAAATTGGTTGCGGATACGGGATGGATGCCGCGTTTTACCTTAGATCAAACTTTGTCGGATATATTGAGCTTTTGGGTGCGGAAGCTGGCTGTTGAACGTCGTTAATGCCAAAAGAAATGCAGTCTGAACTGCAGCCGATCAGAATTTTGCAGGCGATACAGGCCGGGCTTGGGCACCATCAAGCTGGTCGCCTGCCGGAGGCAGAGCGCTTCTATCAGCAGGTATTGCAGGATGACCCCAACAATCCGGATGCACTGCACCTCCTCGGCGTGATTGCGCATCAGGTCGGGAAGAACGAGATTGCTGTCCAGTTGCTTGATAGGGCGGTCTCGGTCAAGCCTGACTACGCCGAAGCATTCTCGAACCGCGGGAACGCCCTGCAGGCGCTCGGCCGCTACACCGAGGCCCTGGCGAGTTACGATCGGGCGCTCGGAATTGGGCCTGACTACATGGAAGCGTTTTACAACCGCGGCAATGCCCTGCATGCACTCAAGCGCCACGATGAGGCGCTGGCGAGCTATGACCGTGCGCTCGCGATCAGGCCCGACTATGCAGAGGCATCGTCCAACCGCGGACTAGTCCTGCACGAACTCAAGCGCTACGCCGAAGCGCTGGCCAGCTACGATCGGGCGCTTGCGATCAAGCCTGACTATGCCGATGCGCTATCCAATCGAGGGAACGCTCTGCAAGAACTGAATCGGTATGCGGAGGCGCTGGGCAGCTACGAGCGGTCCCTTTTATTCAAACCGGAGTCCGCCGGGGCGCTATACAACCGCGGACTTGCATTGCAGAAACTCGGGCGCCACGAAGATGCGCTGGCCAGCTACGATCGGGCGCTTGCAATCAGGCCCGACTACGTCGAGGCGCTGTCCGACCGCGGGCTTGCTCTAGCGGGAATCAAGCGCTATGCAGAGGCCTTGGCCAGCCAGGATCGAGCCCTCGCCATCAAGCCCGACTCTGCCGAGGTACTGACCAACCGCGGCAACGTCTTGCAAGAACTCGCCTGCCACGGCGAAGCCTTGGCAAGTTACGATCGGGCGCTCGCGCTCAAGCCTGGATTCGCAGAGGCGCTATCCAATCGCGGACTTGCCCTGCAGGCACTCAAGCGCCACGCGGAGGCGCTGGCGAGCTACGACCGGGCGCTGGCGATCAAGCCCGAGTACGCCGAGGCGCACTGGAATGTGAGTCTGTGCCTGCTGATCCTTGGGGATTTCGAGCGCGGATGGGAGGAGTACGAGTGG
>JANNWA010000600.1:0-8860 GCA_031408275.1 Pseudomonadota bacterium | reverse complement strand
CACCTCGGCCAGCGCGCCCGCGCGGGCGCCGGCGCGCACGGCAACCTGCGCGCACCCGTCGGTCAAACCGGTGACCGCGATCCCGTTGGCCTTGGCAAACGCGTAGGGAACCGGCGGCCTGATCATCGTGCTGCGGTTATTGCGGCGCCGGCGCTGTCGGCTGCGCCTCGGCCGGCACCAGCATGCCGCGCGAAGGCAATACCGGTGGCACAAAGTTGGGCAGCACCACGCTCGGCGGCTGAGTCGTCCTGAACTGCTCCGAGCGGATGAAATCGTAGCGGTCGCTGGCCAGCGAGTCCGCGCCCTTCGAAGTGCGCAGCAGCGTCGGCCGCAGGAACACCATCAGGTTGGTCTTGGTGCGCGTGCGCGTGTTGTACTTGAAGAGCCCGCCGACCAGCGGCAGGTCGCCAAGCAGCGGGACCTTCTCCTCGCCGTCGCTGACCGAATCCTGGATCAGGCCGCCGATCACGACGATCTGCCCGTCGTCCACCAGCACCGTGGACTCGACGGAGCGCTTGTTGGTGATCAGGCCGGACACTATGGTGCGATCCTGGATGCTCGACACTTCCTGGAAGATCTGCAGGCGCACCGTCCCGCCCTCGGAAATCTGCGGCTTGATGCGCAGCGTCAGACCCACGTCCTTGCGCTCGATCGTCTGGAACGGGGTCGGCGTGGTGGCCGCGCCCGACAAGGCGTACTGGCCTGTGACGAACGGCACGTTCTGGCCGATCACGATCTTCGCTTCCTCGTTGTCCAGGGTCATGAGCGTGGGCGTGGACAGGATGTTCGCGTTGTTGCTGGACTCGAGCGCGCGCACCAGCACGCTGAGGTTTAGGATCTCCGTGCCGCCGAGCGTGACCAGGCCCTTTACGATGCCGATGTTGAGACCGTGGCCCGCCGACGCGGGATTCTGCGCGATGCCGAGGATGTTCTGGCCGGCGGCGCCGAAATTGGTGCCCCCCACTGCCTTGGCGGCGGTCGAACCACCACCGCTGAGATCCTGCCACTGGATGCCGAACTCGGCCGCTTTCTCGGCGGTGATTTCCGCAATCAGCGCCTCCACATAGACCTGGGCGCGACGCACGTCGAGTTTTTCCAGGGCCGAGCGCAGGCTGTTGTAGACGGCGTCGGGTGCGGTGATGATGATCGAGTTCGTGCTTGCATCCGCCTGGATGAACCCGGCGGCGG
This sequence comes from Pseudomonadota bacterium, assembly GCA_031408275.1. Taxonomy (GTDB): domain Bacteria; phylum Pseudomonadota; class Gammaproteobacteria; order Burkholderiales; family SG8-39; genus SZAS-79. Next base: position 7,672 of record JANNWA010000600.1, on the reverse strand, counting down.
AGGCGCCGGCCGAGTTGCCGGCCGCGGGGCCGGCGACCTGGGCGGACGGCGGCATTCCCGGCAGTACGGGTGCGGCGGGACCGGCAGGCGCGCGGGCGAGCGCGGACTGCCCCGAATAGATCGCGCGCAGCGTTTCGGCGACCTTCACCGCTTCGGCGTTCTTCATGTAGACCACATGGATGTTGCCGCCGGCGCTGGTGGGCGAATCGAGCATTCCCGCCATCTGGCGGATGCGGTCGAGCCGGGCCGGGTCGCCGGCGCGCACCAGCAGGCTGTTGGAGCGCGCATCCGCAAGCACGACAAAGCGCCCGCCCGGGTCTGCGGCTGCCGCAGGGCCGGATTCGGCGAACAACCGGTTGATCGACTGCGCGACGTCGAACGCGGAGGCGTTGCGCAGCGGTATCACGAGCGGGTCGCTGCCGGACGGCTGGTCGAGCGATTCGATGATCCGCTCCAGGCGCTGCAGGTTGCTCGCGTAGTCGGTGATGATAAGCGCGTTGCTGTTCTGCGCAGTCGAGATCGCGTTGTTCGCCGCGATCAGCGGCCGCAGGACCGGCAGCATCTGTGTCGCCGATTCGTATTTCAGCTTGAAGATGCGCGTCTCGATCTGGTCCCCGCCCGCGCGCGAACCATCCTGCGGCTCGCGCACCGCGCCCCGATGCAGTTTCGCCTCCGCCTCGGGGACGATCTTCACCAGCCCGCGGTCCTCGACCGCGGCGAACCCCTGCAGGCGCAAGGCCGACAGGAACACCTCGTATACCAGCGTCCGCGACATCGGTTTGGAGGAAATGATGTTGACCGTGCCCTTCACGCGCGGGTCGAGGACGAAATTCCTGCCGGTGATCTCGCCCACCGCTTTCACGACGCCTTCGATGTCGGCGTTCACGAAGTTGAGGGTGACCTGGTCGGTCCCGGCCCCCCGTACCGCGGTGTCGGCTGCGACCGCGGGTGCGGCGCAAACCGCAATCACAGCGACGGCGAACGCACTTCGAATCCAGCTCAAGTTCATGGTTTCCCCGTGGCAGGCCTGCGGTCCGGAAAGCCAAGGGCTTCGCGCCGACCGGTACGTTCCAGAACGACCCCGTCGGCATGCACAGCGGCCAGGCGGATTCCCGGTGCGATATCCTCGCCGGCCCGCACGGCAAGAATCCCTTGCGGATCCACCCTTACGATCGCATAGGCAGGAAAGCTGCCCGAAGCCGCAACTACACCGAGCAACCGGATCGATCCGGAAGCGGTCCCGGGCGGCCCCTGCTGCATTCCGGTCCTGCCGAACAAGCCCGAAGCTGCCGGGCTCGGCGCGGCCGCACGGGCTGCGCTTTGCTCCGCGCCGGCCGAGCGTGGCTCAGGCATCGGCGCAAACCACGCCCAGGTCCAGTACGCAAGTACGAGGCCGAGCAGGACGAGCGCGCCCGAATAGACCGCAAACACCGCCGCTGTCTGTGCATAACCCGAAGGGGCGTGGGAAGCTGATTGCATTTCTCGTCGACCGGAATCGGAAGGCTCTGTGTGGGCGCCATCGTAGGTCGGCGGGCATTCTCGGTATGTGCGCCAACGAACAGAGCCTGTGCCGGCGGCGGCGGTAACGTCCGCACGTCGTTTCACGCAAGCGTTTGACGACCCTTGGTTCAATGGATCGCAGGAAGGTCGAATGAATTCAAAAGCTTTGCAGGGCGGGTTTACGCTGCTCGAAGTCATGGTCGTAGTGGTCATCCTCGGCGTGCTCGCCGCCCTGGTGGTTCCCAAGATCATGAGCCGCCCGGACCAGGCGCGTGCGATAGCCGCCCGCCAGGACATCGCGAGCGTAATGCAGGCGCTCAAGCTCTATCGGCTGGACAACCAGCGCTATCCCACCACCGAGCAGGGATTGCAGGCGCTGGTCGCAAGGCCCGCCGCCGCCCCCCTGGCGCCCAATTGGAAGGCGGACGGGTACCTCGAGCGCCTCCCAAAGGATCCGTGGGGCAATCCATATCAGTACCTCAATCCCGGGCTGCGCGGCGAAATCGACCTCTTCAGCTTCGGCGCCGATGGCGCCCCGGGCGGCGAGGGGAACGACGCGGACATCGGGTCATGGGCGCTCTGAACGCGGTCCCGGCGCGATGAAGCCCGCCGCCGCCACCGTTAACAACGCGGGATTCACGCTCCTCGAGCTGCTGGTGGTGCTGTTGGTCATGGGAATCGTCGTGGGACTCGCCAGCGTGACGGCGCGCCCGGATGACCGCGCGCTGCTCGGCGTCGAAGCCGACCGGCTTGCGCTGCTCCTCGACCTGGCGGCGATCGAAGCACGCAACTCCGGCGGGGCCATCGCCTGGACGGTCCAGGCACCGGCCTACCGGTTCTGGCGGCAGGTCCAGGACGGGCAGTGGGTCGAGATCCGCGACGGCGACCTTCTGCGCGCACGCGTACTGCCCGAAGGCATGCGGTTCACCGGCCTGCGGGTGGAAAACGCGCAGCCCCGCGACGCAATGCGCCTGGAGTTCGGGCCCTATGGCACGGCGTCCGCCTTCAGCATCGGGATGGCCCTTGGCGCCGCGCGCAGCACGGTGGCCGGATCCCCAGTCGGCGCAATAGAAGTGGTGCCCGGAGCCGGGGGCTGAAGTGGGCCTGCCGCGCAACCGGATGCAACCCGGGTTCACGCTGGTGGAGGTCCTCATTGCGCTGGCCATCGTTTCGATCGCGCTCCTCGCGGCGCTGCGCGCCGCGGGCCAGGGCACCGCAAACGTCGGCGAGCTGCGGGCGCGCCTGCTGGCCGGCTGGGTGGCGGAAAACAGGCTCGCCTTGCATCGCGCCGTCGCCGACTGGCCCGATACGGGCATCCATCGGGGCAGCGAGCGCCAGGGCGGCGCCGAATTCGCCTGGCGCGAAGAAGTGGTGGCGACGCCCAACACGGCCTTTCGCCGCGTCGAAGTCTTCGTATATGCGTCCTCCGGGGAAACGCGGGCGCTTGCGCACCTGACCGGATTCGTCGTGCATCCGCCCGGAGTGCCCAAGTGAAGCGGACCCAGGCCAGTGGCGGATTCACGCTCATCGAACTGCTCACGGCGCTGATCATTCTCTCGCTCCTGGCCCTGATGTCTTACCGAGGACTCGACGCAGTGCTCGATGCACGCGCGCACGTCACGCAGGAGACGGCGAAATGGCGGCGCATCGCGGCATTCGCCGCGCGGTTCGAGCAGGACTTGCGGCTGGCGGCGCCGCGCCCGGTGCGCACCGTTGCCGGCAGCGCCCCGGCCCTGCTCGGCCGGCCGGGATCATCACCCGGAGCTCGGCTGGAGTTCAGCCGCTTCGCATCGGCGGAAGACCTGGACCTGCCGCGCCGGGTCGCTTACGGACTGAACGAGCAACAGGAAATCGAGTTGACCCTGTGGCCAGGACTCGATCTCCCGCCCGACGCGCAGCCTGTCCGCTACCCGGTGCTGCGCGGCGTGGCCAGGCTGGAGATCGACTACCTCAACGCCGAGCTCGAATGGGTAGACGCCTGGCCGGGTTCGCCGCGCGACGCGGCCATCCCGCGTGCGGTGCGCCTGCGCATCCTGCCGGTCGGCGGCGACGAAATGGTGCGCGTGTTCGCGCTCGACTCATGAGACAGTCACAACAATCGATACGGATGCCGCAAAGCGGCGTGGCCATCGTCCTCGCCATGAGCGTGGTCGCTTTGGCGGCCTTGGGCGCGACCGCGATCCTGGTGTCGCAGAGCACCTGGGCCCGGCAGGCCGAACTCGCCGCGGGCCGCGCCCAGGCGCAGGCCGTCATCCATGCGGGGCTCGACTGGGCCCGCGCCGTGCTGAGCGACGACCGCCGGCTGGGTGAAGCGGACCACCTCGGCGAACCCTGGGCATTGCGGCTTCCCGCGATCCCGGTCGAGAACGGCAGCATGGCAGGCCGCCTCGAGGACCAGCAGGGCCGCTTCAATGTCAACAACCTGCAAAAGAACGGCAAGGTCGATCCTGCGCAGCTCGCGCATTTTCGCCGCCTGCTGTCGATCCTCGAGCTGCCGCCGGCGCTCGCCGACGCGCTCGCCGACTGGGTGGATGCGGACTCCGTGCCGCAGCCGCAGGACGGCGCGGAAGACTCCGCCTATCTCTCCCTTGGCACGCCGTACCTGGCGGCGAACCGCCCCTTGCTCGACGTTGCCGAGCTCGCCCTGGTGCGAGGCTTCGACCGCCGGGTCCGCGACCGGCTGCGCCCGTTCTTGAGCGCGCTGCCCCGGTTCACGGCGATCAACGTCAACACGGCGCCCGCGGAGGTCCTGGCCGCGATCGTGGAGGGCCTGCCGCTGGACGCAGCCCGGACAATTGCAGGCAGGCGGGACGCCACCTACTTCCGCAGCCCGCAGGAGTTTTTCGCCAAGCTCCCGCGCGGCCTGACTGCCCTTTCGGACGATGTCTCCGTCGGAAGCGACTTCTTCGTCGCGACGATGGAGGTCAGCGTAGGCGGCGCGCAAGCGCGGGGATCCGCCCTGCTCGCCCGCGGCAAGACCGGCTGGCCCGCGGTCGTGTGGCGCAAGCTGCCATGAGCCTGCTGCGGATCCGCGTCCCGCTCGGCGACGCAACCGGCCGGTGCCAGTGGGCGCTCGCAGGAGGCGCTGCCGCAACCCGCGGCGAATCCACGCTCGCGCAGGTGCCACGCGGTGCGCACCCGATCCAGCTCGTGATCCCGGCCGCGCAATTGGTCCTGACGCGCGCACAGTTGCCACCGTCCGCCCGGCGAAGTTCGGGATCGGTCCTCGCCTATGCAGTCGAGGAAGCGACGGTAGGAGAGCCCGATGCGGTCACGGTCTTCTGGCTCGGTGCGATACCGGGCGCGGCGGAGCGGACCGACGCGCTCGCTGTACTCGACAAGGCCGGCCTTGCTCACAACCTGCTTGCCCTCGAAGCCGCAGGCCTCGGCGTCACGGAGATTCAATGCGAGACCCTGCTGCTTCCGTGGACTGAAAGCGAATGGAGCCTGGCCTGGGATGGTCGCGAGGGATATGTGCGCAGCGGGCTGTTCGAGGGCGGTGCGACAGATTGCGGCAGTCTCGAGGCGCCGCCGCATTCGCTTCGCCTCATGCTCGAGGAGGCGCGTGTTCGCGGCAACTGTCCCGCTTCAATTGCGGTGCACGTCGGGACAGGATGCACGCCACCCGACTGCGCCGCGTGGCAGCAGGCGCTTGGCATAAGAGTGAACCTCGCGGCCCCGTGGGAGTGGCAATCCGCACCGGCAGACGCGGGGGTCGCCATCGCCGCGCCGCGCCGGCGCTGGCGGTTTGCACCGGGAGCCCTCGCCCGTTTGCGTCCGGCTGCCTGGATCGCCGCCGCCGCGCTCGCATTCCACGCCGTGGCGCTTGCCGCGGACTGGGGAATGCTCGCCCGCGAGCAAGGCGCGCTGCGCAGGGAAATGGCGGCGCAATTCCGCGCGACGTTCCCGGACGCGATTGCGGTGGTGGACCCCGTGCTGCAGATGCGCCGCAAGCTCGCTGACGCGCGCCATGCCGCGGGATTGCCGGATCAAGGCGACTTCCTGCCGATGTTCCAGCTGGTGGCCGCCGCGGCAGGGGACCTTCAGGCCGGTGCGCCACTCGCGGCGGCGTACGAAAACGCCCGGCTGACGCTCGAATTCCCGGCGGCCAGCGAGGCCGGGGTGCGCCGCCTGATGGCGCGCCTCATCGAGTCCGGCCTGGCCGTGGAACTGCGTCCCGCGCCGGCCGGGCGGCCCGCGGGGACCGCACTCATCCTTACGGTGCGTGCCTCATGAACGCGCGGTTGCGCACCGCCTGGGAGTCGCGCTCGCCGCTGGAGCGCACGATCCTTGCCGTACTTGCCGTCCTGCTCGGCGTAGCGCTGTATGCCGCGCTTTTTGAGTCGGCTGGGCGGAACCGGGCGCTTCTGCACGCAAGCATTTCATCGCTGCGCACTCAGGCTGCGCGCCTGGACGCGCAGGCGCTCGAATACGGACGCCTGCGGGCCGCGCCGGCGGTCACCGCATCGCCCACCGACCTGCGCACGCTCCTGCAGGCCAGGGCAGGGGAAGCCGGGCTCGCATCCGCGCTGCTCTCCATCGAGGCGGCGGATGCCAATCAGGCCAAGGTGGTGTTCGGTGCGGTGCCGTTCGCCGACTGGCTGTCCTGGGTAGCGACCCTGCAGGCCCAGCAGGTTCGCATCGAACAGTGCCGCATCGAAGCGCTCGCAACGCCCGGCCTGGTGAGCGTGAACGCCACATTCACGCGCGCCCAGCCTTAGCATGCGCGCCATCGCGCGCGGGTGGCTGCTCGCGACGGGATTGGGGATCTACCTGTCAGCGCTCATAGCGACCCTTCCGGCAACGCTCGCCGACGCCGGGCTGAACGCCGCCAGCGCGGGGCGGATGCGCGTTGCCGATGCGCAGGGGACGCTGTGGTCGGGCAGCGGGCACTTCGAAGTCCGCGCCGCAGACGGCCGCAGCGCCTATGGAACGGCGCTCGCGTGGCGGCTCCACCCGGGCGCATTGATCCGCGCGCGTATCGGGTACACCGTCCAGGTCGGGACAGGCAGTGGCCCCTTCCCGGTGACGATTTCATGGTCGCGGATCGAAGTCGCCGACGCGCGCATCGACCTTCCCGCCAGTGCGCTGGCCCTTGGGGCGCCGACGCTCGCGCCGCTCGCCCTTTCGGGGCACCTCCGGGTCGACATACCCGAGTTCTCAGTGGGCCGCGGGAACGCAGCCGGTAACGCGGTCCTGCGATGGCAGGCCGCGGCCTCGGCACTGTCCCCCGTCTCACCGCTGGGGGACTACGAAGTCCGCTTCTCGGCTGACGGTGCGGCAATGCACACGAGCCTCGCCACGCTGCATGGGCCGTTGCAACTCGATGGCGGCGGCACATGGCCCATCGGCGCAAAGCCCGCCTTCCTTGCGACCGCGCGCATGCCGGCGGAACTATATGCGCAGCTCGCACCGTTCCTGCGCCTCATCGCAGTCGAACGTGGCGACAGGAGCTTCGAAGTTCTCATCAGGTGAAGCGCTATGTGTGCTTGCGCACAGAGCGTCGCGCGCGAAGGGCCTAAAAGTGACATTGGCGAATTGGCTGTACACCCCACACGGAGAAGAATATGCGCTATGAAAAGAGAAGTCCCGCAGCACGCTGCGGCTGGTTTATGGCCCTGCTGCTGTCCGCCGCGCTCGCGGGTTGCGGCGGTGGTGGCGATAGTTCGGGCACGGGCACGGGCACAGGCGCGGGCGGCACGGTAGCGCCAGGCGTTGCCGGATCCCCAGGTGCGGCAGCAACCGATCCGACCGTGGGCTCGGCGAACCCGTCCAACAACGCCATCAACGTGGCGACCAGCACCAGTGGCCCTGGCGCCCTTGTGACCGGCAGACGATTGACTGCGACCTTCACTCAAGCGATGAATCCGACAACGGTTACGCCGGTTGGAACATTTACGCTCAAGCAGACTGTGGCTGGAACCAACGTACCCGGCACCGTTACCATGAACGCCGCGAATACAATGGCGACCTTCACACCTACGGCGGCCGCCCTTCTTGCCGGCACCCAGTACACCGCCACGATTTCCACCTCGGCCAAAAACGCCGTTGGTACTGCAATGCCCAGTGCCATTTCATGGAGCTTTACGACCACCGCCGCACTGTCCACCAATCAGGCGTCAGTCGATCTTGGAGGCGCCGGCAATTTTGCAATTTTCTCGAACACAGGAAT